>JANOKW010000001.1:0-7280 GCA_031419475.1 Hyphomicrobium sp.
ATCCCGCGATCTGCGAAAAAGAAGGAATGATGCGATGATCCAGATGGAGAGCAATCTCGACGTCGCCGACAACTCGGGCGCGCGCCGCGTTCAGTGCATCAAAGTGCTGGGCGGATCGAAGCGCCGGTATGCGACGGTCGGTGACACCATCGTGGTGGCGGTACAAGAGGCGATCCCCAAAGGCCGCGTCAAGAAGGGCCAGGTCATGAAGGCCGTTATCGTGCGCGTTGCCAAGGGCGTGCGCCGCCCGGATGGCTCGCTGATCCGGTTTGACCGCAACGCGGCCGTGCTCATCAACGCCAACGGCGAACCGATCGGCACGCGCATTTTCGGACCCGTCACGCGGGAACTTCGCGCCAAGAACCATATGAAAATCGTCAGCCTTGCGCCGGAGGTGCTGTAATGGCGTCGTTCAAAATCAAGAAAGGCGATAACGTCGTTGTTCTCGCCGGTCGCGATAAGGGCAAGCGCGGGGAAGTTATCGAGTTGATGCCGAAAGAGAGCCGTGCGCTCGTGCGCGGCGTCAATATCGTGCGCCGCCATCAGCGCCAGACGGCGCAGCAGGAAGGCGGCATTATTTCCAAGGAAGGTCCGATCCAGATATCGAACTTGGCCATCGAAGATCCCAAGGACGGCAAGCCGACCCGCGTCGGTTTCAAAGTTCTGGCCGATGGCAAAAAAGTTCGTGTCGCGAAGCGCTCGGGCGAGCAGATCCCGGAGAAGAAGTAGGTCATGGCTGACAAAGACAAAACGCCAAAGGGCGGCAAGGCTTCAGAAGGCGCCAAGAGCGGCGAAGCCAAAGTGGCTAAGGCCCCGAAGGCCGGCGGCGGCAAGAAGGCGGCGGCTCCCAAGGAAGCCAAGCCCGCGACCCCGCGTCCGAAAGACTACAAGCCGCGTATGAAAACGCACTACGAGAAAGTCGTGCGCGACGCGCTGATGAAAAAATTCGCCTACAAAAACGTCATGCAGATCCCGAAATTGGAAAAGATCGTGATCAACATGGGTGTCGGCGAAGCCGTTAACGACCGCAAGAAGGTCGATGTGGCTGCGGCAGACCTCGCGCTCATCGCGGGCCAGAAGCCCATCATCACCCGGTCACGTAAAGCCATCGCGGTCTATAAACTTCGCGAAGGCATGTCCATCGGCGCCAAGGTCACCTTGCGCGGCGACCGCATGTACGAATTCCTCGACCGGTTCGTCACCATCGCGCTGCCGCGCGTGAAGGACTTCCGCGGTTTGAACTCCAAGAGTTTCGACGGGCGCGGCAACTTTGCCACGGGGCTCAAAGAACATCTCGTGTTCCCTGAAATCGACTACGACAAGGTGGATAACGTCCTCGGCATGGACGTCATCGTCTGCACGTCGGCCCACACTGATGAGGAAGCCCGCGAACTACTCAAAGGCTTTAACTTCCCGTTCCGCAACTAGAGGACCTCGGCCCACTTCATCAACGAAGTCGCCGAAAGGCCTTTGGAGGAGACTAAATGGCAAAGACCAGTTCGATTGAGAAGAATAACCGCCGCCGTAAAATGGTGCAGCAGCAGGCGCCTAAGCGCAAGCGGCTGAAGGCGGCAGCGAAAGACAAGACAAAAACGCCGGAAGAGCGTTTTGCGGCGCGTTTGAAGCTCGCCGAGATGCCACGCAACGGATCGAAAGTCCGCGTGCGCAATCGCTGTGAAATCACCGGCCGTGCGCGCGGTAACTACCGCAAGCTCAGGATGTGCCGCAACCAGCTCCGCGAACTCGCGAGCCAGGGCCGCATCCCGGGTATGGTCAAGTCGAGCTGGTAGGAGGAGCGCACAATGGCAATGAACGATCCGTTGGGCGATATGCTGACCCGCATCCGCAATGCGCAGATGCGCCGCCGCCCCAAAGTTGCAACCCCCGCATCAAGCCTTCGCGCCCGCGTGCTCGATGTCTTGACGGATGAAGGCTATATCCGCGGCTACACGCGCGTTGAGCTGAAGGGCGAACCGGCGCAATTCGAAATCGAATTGAAGTATTACAACGGCCAGCCGGCCATCAAGGAAATCGAGCGCATCTCGAAGCCCGGCCGGCGCGTCTACTCACCCGTTAAAGATATCCCGACCGTTGCTAACGGCCTCGGCGTCGCTATCCTCTCCACGCCCAAAGGTGTGATGTCGGACAGCAAGGCGCGCGAAGCCAACGTCGGCGGCGAAGTCATCTGTAACGTCTTCTAATACTCGCGAAAGGGCCGGCTCCGAGCCGGTGAACTAAAAAGGTCTTAGATCCCATGTCGCGCATCGGTAAAAAACCCGTTCCCGTACCGTCAAGTGTGACGGCCACGGTTTCCGGCCAAAATGTAAAGATGAAGGGTCCCAAGGGCGAGCTCGCCTTTAGCGTGCCCGAAGATCTGAAAGTTGAGAAGACCGACGAAGGCGTTCTGGTCTCGCTCATCGCAGATACCAAACTGACCCGCTCGAAGTGGGGCATGTCGCGTACGCAGATCGCCAATCTGATCAAGGGCGTGACCGACGGCTACCAGCACGATCTTGAAATTCACGGCGTCGGTTTCAAGGCGTCGATGAAAGCCAAGGATCAGATCACGTTGAGCGTTGGCTACAGCCATGACGTCGTGCTGAAAATTCCAGCGGGCGTTGATGTCAAAGTCGGCGGTGCCAAGTCGGAACTGGTGTCCGTCTCCGGCATCGACAAGCAGGCCGTCGGCGAAATGGCGGCCGTTATCAGAGCTTCGCGCAAGCCAGAGCCCTATCAGGGCAAAGGCGTGCGCTACAAAGGCGAATACATCTTCCGCAAGGAAGGCAAGAAGAAATAAGGACGGCAGTTATGGCCAATTCCAAAGAGAAGTTCGTCAAGCGGAAGGCGCGCGTGCGCAAAACGCTAAAGAAATATTCGAGCGGCCGTCTGCGGCTGTCAATTCATCGGTCATCGGAGCATATCTATGCTCAGGTCATCGACGATGCCAAGGGCACGACCATCGCTGCCGCATCGACGATGGAAAAATCGTTGAAAGGTGAGCTTAAAACCGGCGCCGACAAAGCAGCTGCTGCTGCCGTCGGCAAACTGGTTGCCGAGCGCGCCGTCAAAGCCGGTGTCAAAGAAGTTGTCTTCGACCGCGGCGGTTTCCTGTTCCATGGGCGCGTCAAGGCGCTCGCTGATGCCGCTCGTGAGGGCGGCCTTAAATTTTAGACGCTTGAGAGGATTATAACGTGGCACGTGGACCTCAAAGAGATCGTGGCGGACGCGATCGCGAAGAGCGCGATAGCGAGTTCACCGATAAGCTGGTGCACATCAATCGCGTCGCTAAGGTGGTCAAGGGCGGTAAACGCTTTGGCTTCGCAGCGCTCGTCGTTGTCGGTGATCTTAAGGGCCGCGTTGGCTTTGGTCATGGCAAGGCGCGCGAAGTGCCTGAAGCGATCCGCAAGGCGACGGAAGCTGCAAAGCGCAATCTTCTGCGCGTGCCGCTGAGAGATGCGCGCACGCTGCACCATGACACCGCCGGCCGTCACGGATCGGGTAAGGTCATTTTGCGCTCGGCGCCGGCTGGTACCGGGATCATCGCGGGCGGCGCCATGCGCGCCGTATTCGAAATGCTCGGCGTCCACGACGTTGTCGCCAAGTCGATGGGTTCGACCAACCCTTACAACGTGGTGCGCGCCACATTTGATGCCCTCAAGGCTCAAGAAAATCCGCGCGCCGTCGCCGCTCGCCGCAACAAGAAAGTCTCCGATATTGTGTCGCGCCGCCGCGACGGTTCGGCGATCGATGCTGGCGCTGAGGCCTAAATCACACGCGAAGCTCCCCGCAATTTGGCTTGGGGGGCTTCACATTCGGAACTGAGGTAAAGATATGGCTGCCAAGAAGACGCTAACGCTTGAGCAAACGGGGAGCGCCAACCGCCGCCCCGAGCGCCAGACCCAGACCTTGATTGGTCTCGGTCTTAACAAAATCGGCCGCCGGTCGACGCTTGAAGATACGCCGGCCGTGCGCGGCATGCTGAACAAGGTTCTCCATCTCGTCCGCGTCGTGGACGGCAAGTAGGCAAAGGGTGCCTGACCCTCCGGGTCCGACACCGGGACACGATAACAAAGGTGTCAGACCCAGAGGGTCAGACACCCATCAAGGAAAAAGGCCCATGCGGCTCAACGGCATAAAAGACAACGCGGGTTCCCGCAAATTACGCGTCCGTATCGGCCGTGGTATCGGCTCGGGCGTCGGCAAGCAGGGCGGCCGCGGCGGCAAGGGCCAGACGGCTCGTACCGGCGTCGCCATCGGCGGTTTCGAAGGCGGCCAGATGCCGCTTCATCGCCGCTTGCCCAAACGCGGTTTCAACAAGTACCGCCCCGCCAAGTACAACGAGGTCAACGTTGGTGGTTTGCAGCAGGCCATCGAAGACAAGCGCATCGATGCGTCGAAGCCACTCGATGTGGCGTCGCTCGTCGCGGCTGGCGTTTTGCGCCGCCCCAAGGACGGACTGCGTCTTCTCGGCGACGGCGAAATCAAGTCCAAGATCTCCATCACCGTGAACCACGCCTCCGCTAAGGCGAAGGTGGCGGTCGAACAGGCTGGCGGCACCGTGAACGTGATCGCCGTCAAGGTGCTTGAGGACGACGAAAAGAAGCGCGCCAAATCTGCGGCCAAGAAAGCCGCGAAAGCTGGCAAGAAGGCGGGCGGCGGTGGCGCCGTTGCCAAGAAAGACGAAGAATAAGACCCGCGCGAACCGGGCAAGCCATCGTGCTTGCCCTGCGCCCTGCGGCTCGTTAAGGGCCAACGGGTCTAGATCTAACCGGCGCATCGCGCGCGATGGTCAGGAGTGACGACACATGGTTTCTGCTGCAGAGCAGCTTGCCGCTAACATGAACCTCGGCGCCTTCGCGAAGGCCGAGGATCTGAAAAAGCGCATCTGGTTCACGCTGGCGGCCCTCGTCGTATTTCGGCTTGGAACGTTCATCCCGCTGCCCGGCATCAATATCGCAGCCTACGCCGAAACCTTCAAAACGCAGTCCGGCGGCATTCTCGGCATGTTCAATATGTTTTCGGGCGGTGCGCTCGAGCGTATGGCGATCTTCGCCCTGAACATCATGCCCTATATCTCTGCGTCGATCATCATGCAGTTGATGAGTTCGATCAATCCGCGCCTCGAAGCTCTGAAGAAAGAGGGCGAAGCAGGCCGCAAACAGATCAACCAGTACACCCGCTACCTCACCGTATTACTCGCAACATTTCAGGCCTACGGCATTGCCGTCGGTCTTGAGGGATCGCGCAACAACGCCGGGTCCGTCGTCATCGATCCCGGCGCCTTCTTCCGTGCCACAACGGTCATCACGCTCGTCGGCGGCACGATGTTCCTGATGTGGCTCGGCGAACAAATCACGCAGCGCGGCGTCGGCAACGGCACCTCGCTTATCATTTTTGCCGGCATCGTTGCGGGGCTACCCGGCGCCGTGGTGCAGCTTTTTGAGCTCGCCCACACCGGCAGCATCAGCGCCTTGACGCTGATAGGCTTCATTCTGCTGGCGCTCGGTGTAACCGCAGCAATCGTCTTCTTTGAGCGCGCGCAGCGGCGGCTTTTGGTGCAGTATCCCAAACGACAAGTCGGCAACAAGATGACGGGCGGCGATTCCTCGCATCTGCCCTTGAAGCTCAATTCTTCGGGTGTCATCCCGCCAATCTTCGCGTCGTCCCTCCTGCTGCTGCCAATCACGATCGCGCAGTTCACCGCCGGTCAGGGGCCTGAGTGGCTGAACAATGCCGTTGCCGCGCTCGGCCAGGGTCAGCCGTTACACATGCTGGTCTACGCGCTGCTGATCGCGTTCTTCGCCTTCTTCTACACGGCGGTCGTCATCAATCCGAAAGAGACGGCTGACAACCTGCGCAAGTACGGCGGCTTTATCCCCGGTATCCGCCCCGGCGAAAAGACAGCCGAGTACATCGACTACATCTTGACTCGCATCACTGTAATCGGCGCGCTTTATCTCGCAGCCGTCTGCGTGCTGCCTGAAATTCTCACGTCCTACGCCGGCATCCCGCTCTACTTCGGCGGTACGTCGCTGCTCATCGCGGTCAGCGTCACCATGGATACGGTGGCTCAGGTTCAGAGCCATCTCATCGCCCAGCAATACGAAGGGCTCATCAAGAAGGCCAAGCTCCGCGGTGCGTCGTCGCCCAAGGGGCGTCGATGAATCTAATTATGCTGGGACCACCGGGGGCAGGTAAGGGCACGCAGTCCCTGGCCATCAGCCAGAAGAGCGGCATTCCGCAGTTATCGACGGGCGAGATGCTGCGCGCCGCTGTGAAAGCTGGCACACCCATCGGTCTCAAAGCCAAGGAAGTCATGGCCTCTGGCGGGCTTGTGTCGGATGCCATCGTGATCGGCATCATCGCGGACCGAATCTCTGAGCCCGATTGCGCCAAGGGCTTCATTCTAGACGGTTTCCCGCGCACCCTGGCGCAGGCCGAAGCCTTGGATAACCTGCTGAAAGTTAAGGGTAAGAAGCTCGACAGTGTCATCGAGCTCAAGGTTGACGACACGATTTTGGCCCAACGTATCGAAACCCGCGCCCGCGAAACGCTGGCAGCTGGCGGTACGGTCCGGGCCGACGACAACGCAGAAGCGCTCAAAACGCGGCTCATGGCCTACTACCGCGAAACGGCGCCGCTGGTCGGTTACTACTTCGCCCATAAGTTGCTGAAAAGCGTCGATGGCATGGCACCCATCGCCGACGTGAGGCAACAAATCGACGGGATTTTGGCAGGATTTCAAGTTGCTTGAGGACAATTGTGGCAATTGACGGAAAAGGAAGGCCGGGCTACAACGCCCTCATATTTTAGCAAAGGCTCAGTGTGATCCGGACCCGGGTGAAGATCCACGGGACTGCGGTCCCTGCGCTTTTTTGCACTTTGGACAGGTATGCCAGCTGGCACGCTAGACTTACACGTGGAATTGGCGAGTGAGGACACGCGGTGTCCTGGCGAGCTTGACGAGACGGCGACACAACAAGACAGACGACGACGCAACGCAGTTAACACATTTCAAGCCAACTCGACTAAGGCAGGAGACTTCCAGTGGCCCGCATCGCAGGCGTCAACATCCCAACAGCTAAGCGCACCGTGATTGCGCTTCAGTACATCCATGGCATCGGTTCCAAATTCGCGACAGAGATTTGCGCGAAGGTCGGGATCCCTGCCGAGCGTCGCGTCAATCAATTGACGGATGCTGAAATCCTGCAGATCCGTGAAGCCATCGACCACGACTATAATGTCGAGGGCGATCTTCGCCGCGAAGTGCAGATGAACAT
>JANOKW010000002.1:0-2336 GCA_031419475.1 Hyphomicrobium sp.
TCGAAGGAAAAATGTTCCATCCGATGGCCTTTACGGTGGTTATTGCGCTGCTTGCAGCTCTGGTCCTTAGCCTCACATTTGTGCCGGCCGCGGTCGCCATCTTTGTCACGGGCAAAGTCGCTGAAAAAGAAAATCTGGTGATGCGAGGGGCGCGGCTCATTTACGAGCCATTGCTCCATTTCGCCATCGCCAATCGCTGGGTCATGGTTGTCAGCGCAATGCTGCTGGTACTCTTTGGCGGCGTGCTGGCGTCGCGCATGGGTTCGGAGTTCATTCCAAGCCTCGACGAGGGTGACATTGCCCTGCTCGCGCTCCGCATTCCCGGCACTAGTCTCAGTCAAGCCGTGGGGATGCAGGCGGCGCTCGAAGCCAAAATAAAATCGTTCCCAGAGGTCGACAAAGTATTTTCCAAGATCGGCACCGCAGAAGTTGCAACCGATCCTGTGCCACCGAGCGTCGCAGATACGTTCGTGATCATCAAAGACCGTTCGGAGTGGCCCAATCCCAATAAGACCAAGGCTGAACTCGTTGCCGAGATGGAAAAGGTCGTCTGGGGAGTTCCAGGCAACAATTACGAGTTCATCCAGCCAATCCAAATGCGCTTCAATGAGCTGATCTCCGGCGTCCGCAGCGATGTTGCGGTCAAAGTCTACGGCGACGATCTCGATGAACTTGCCGCACTCGGCAGCAAAGTCGAAAAGATCCTTGAGAGCATTGCAGGCGCGGCGGACGCCAAAGCTGAACAGATCACTGGCCTTCCTGTGCTATCGATCAAGCCCGACCGTGACGCGCTGGACCGATACGGCCTCAATATCGCCGACGTGCAAAGTGTCATCGAAGTCGCATTGGGTGGCCGCTCGGTGGGGCAGGTATTCGAAGGCGACCGGCGCTTCGATCTTGTCGTTCGCCTGCCCGAAACAGTGCGCACCGACCTCGACGCCTTAAAGCGCCTGCCTGTTCCGTTGCCAGCGCAGCAGAACGACGAAAAGAGTTCTGCCCGGCCGCCAAGCTACGTTCCACTTCAAGAAGTGGCGGCATTTGACATTGCTCTCGGACCAAACCAAATCGCGCGCGAAAACGGCAAGCGGCGCATTGTGGTAACGGCTAACGTCCGTGGCCGCGACCTTGGCTCGTTCATCGCTGAACTGCAGCGCGCCATCGACGATCACCTCGGATTGCCCGAAGGCTACTGGATCGACTATGGCGGCACGTTCAAGCAACTCACCTCGGCCAGTCAACGCCTGCAACTCGTGGTGCCGCTCTCGCTTCTGCTTATTTTCGGTTTGCTGTTTACGGCCTTCAATTCGGTCCGGGCCGCGCTGATCGTCTTTAGTGGCGTGCCGCTGGCTCTCGTCGGCGGGGTCGCGGCGCTCTGGCTGCGCGATATCCCGCTGTCGATCTCGGCGGGCGTCGGCTTTATCGCGCTTTCCGGCGTGGCGGTCTTGAATGGGGTCGTCATGGTCTCGTTCATACGGCAACTCATCGCGGACGGCGTCGCACCCGATCAGGCCATTGTGGAGGGAGCATTGACGCGGCTGCGGCCCGTGCTGATGACGGCTCTCGTGGCGTCCCTCGGCTTTGTTCCTATGGCGATCAATGTTGGCGCAGGCTCGGAAGTGCAGCGGCCGCTAGCAACGGTCGTGATCGGAGGGATCGTGTCATCGACGATTCTGACCCTGCTCGTGCTACCGGCACTCTGCAAACTATTCGGCATCGGCGAGAGCCTTGGCAAAAAAGCAGCAGCCGCGTCTGCCGGGGAACCGGCCCCGCAAACGACGGGATGATGACGGATTTTGGCCAGAAAGATGACGACTGCTTTGCCAGGCGAATGAGTCATCAATAAAACACGAAACCTGCCGACTGATGCGCGCCGCAAGAAGCATCGTCCATGCGCAAACCGAAGACTGCAATGAAGGAAATCCGAGTGCCAAAAATTGGCGCCATGCTCGCAGACTTTAAGCCGCCAACGGCGCGGTGTGCCCTGTTGCTTTTAGCTGCTTCCGTGGCACTGTCATTCTTCCACGCTGATCCGGCGCTCGCCCATGCCGTCGCCGAAGGTGACAAGGGATACATTCAGGAAATTTCGGGCGCGCATATGATGCCCTTCCTGTACCTCGGCGCCAAACACATGGTCACGGGATACGATCATATCCTGTTCCTGTTCGGCGTCATCTTCTTCCTCTACAGGATGAAGGACATCGCCCTGTATGTCAGCCTGTTCGCGATTGGCCACTCGACCACAATGCTGGCAGGCGTCTATTTCAACTTCGGCATCAACAGCTATCTGATCGACGCGATCATTGGCTTTTCGGTCGCCTACAAGGCGCTCGACAACA
>JANOKW010000003.1:0-3001 GCA_031419475.1 Hyphomicrobium sp.
AGGACTTCGATTTCTACGAGGTTCATGAAGCTTTCGCGGCGCAGGTTTTGGCGACGCTCAAAGCCTGGGAAGACCCCGCCTATTGTCGGAAGCACATGGGCAAGGATCAGCCGCTCGGCTCGATTGACCGCAAGAAGCTCAACGTCATGGGTTCAAGTTTGGCTTTTGGTCATCCGTTCGCGGCAACCGGCGCGCGCATCGTCGCCAACCTCGCCAAGCTTTTGTCAATTCACGGCGGGCGCGGCTTGATTTCCGTCTGCACGGCCGGCGGCATGGGCGTCGCTGCGATTTTAGAAAGCGCGAAGGCTGCCGAAGCGCGGAAGGCTGCTTAATCGCAATGGGGTGCAATGGGGTCAAGAGAAGTTAAACAAATCGAATCCGCGCGCGCGCTGGTGCGGGAACTGGCAGCAACGCTGGATCTCGATGCGTTTGTGAAGCTGTGGGACGGGACGCGCCTGCCGCTCGGGCAGAACGCAACAGGCCCGTTCGAGATCAGTATTGCAGGTCCGGGCGTCATCGGCGCGATGCTGCGTAGCCCCAAGCTTGACACGATAATCCAGCAATATGTCGAAAAGGGCATCGACTTTTCGGGCGGCACGCTCGTCGATTTTGGCAAGCAGCTCCAGAAGGGCAACAAGTCCGTCAAGCTCAAAGCCAAACACATCGCCAAAGTTGGTTTGAAGCTGGCGCCGTTCCTGTTCGCCAAGCCGCACGAGGCGAAGGACGCGCACGGCTTCACGGGAGAGATCACGGGAAAATCGCGAAAAGTCGCGGACAACAAGGATTACATCCAGTTTCACTACGATCTGTCGAACGAATTCTACGCGCTCTTTCTCGACCCCGAGATGGTGTACTCGTGCGCCTACTACACGGACTGGTCGAACGGCGTTGAACAAGCTCAAGCCGACAAGCTCGAGATGATCTGCCGGAAACTCAGACTGAAACCCGGCGACCGCATGCTCGATATCGGCTCGGGATGGGGCGGGCTCGTGTGTCATGCCGCAAAGAACTACGGCGTCACGGCGCACGGTTGCACGCTCTCGGATGAACAGCTCGGCTTTGCGCGCGCGAAGGTGAGACGGCTTGGCCTCGAAGACCGCGTGACGTTCGAATTGATCGACTATTCGAAGGTGACGGGGACCTACGATAAAATAGCGTCCATCGGCATGTACGAGCATATCGGCTTGAAGAACATTCCAGCGTATATGGACAAGGTGCGCTTGCTGCTGTCAGACGACGGCCTCTTCCTCAATCACGCCATCTCGCGCCGGGCGCACAGGGAAAAATTCTTCGAAGGCCGGATGCGCCCCGAGAAGAAAGCAATTGCCAAGTATATTTTTCCAGGCGGCGAACTCGACGACATCGGCCACTCGGTTTCCGCCATGGAGCGGGCAGGCTTTGAAGTGCACGATGTCGAAGGCTGGCGCATGCATTACGCGCGCACCTGCGAGCTCTGGTGCGAGCGGCTGACCGCGAACCGCGAAGAAGCCATCAAGCACGTGGGCGAAGAGAAGTACCGGATCTGGGTCGCGTATCTTGCGGGCGTAAGCCTCGCATTCTCGCGCGGAACGCTGAGGCTCTTCCAAACGCTCTCCTCAAAGAGCGCCAAACGCCCGCCGCCGCTGCCGCCAACACGGGCGGATTTGTATAGGAGCTAAACTATCACTTGAGCGATTGCCGCAATCTCCAATCCCAGAGAGCGGCTCCGCCTTGAAGATTTGCAAGTGCGTGATCGATTTCAAGCAGACCCGCGCGGTTTCATCGTCGAATACCGAGCGTGACCCAATACTCGCGCGGCACGCAGGTACCGAGACTGTTGTGGAACCCTTCGTGGAACTCGATAAAATCACGCTTTAATTCGGCCCGGCGGGCCTCATCAAGATTGCTGGCCAATGTTTTGGTCGGACCATAGCCGTTCGAAAACGTGTTCCACGCCGCTTCGCCACTGGGTTCGCGATAATAAGACGTGCCCTTTTCAAACTTGAGATCAAAGTTCGCGCCAAGCAATTCCTGAATGCGCTCTGTTTTTCCCCACTCGAAGGGGGATGGCGGAGCGGGCGATGGAGGCGGCGGCATGTAGGGCTTCATGACCATGAACATCTTGAACAGATTGCTGTCGGAGAGCCAAGTTGTCAGTGCGATGCGGCCGCCCTTGCGACAGACACGTGCGAGCTCAGCGGCGGCGGCTTCAGGCCGGCTTGCAAACATGACGCCGCATGTTGAAATGACGGCATCGAATTCCCCGTCAGCGAATGGCAAGCTCTCGGCATCGCCGACCCTATAGGTTATATCCAATCCTTCGTCTCGCGCCCGCTCCGACGCGGCAGCGATGAGATCGGCGCCGATATCAACGCCTGTTACAGATGCGCCCCGGCGTTTGACGATTCTGGAGGTCCAGCCCGTCCCGGTTGCCAGATCGAGAATTTTCTCACCGGGCTGGGGGGCCAGCCGAAGCACGCAATGCTCGATTGAGTCAGCTATGCCGCGGCTGATATCTTCATAACGGGCGCCGCCCGAATTCCACACCGCAGCAGGCTTTGCATTGTGCGGCTGTATCATATCTGCCATGGACTACTTTCCTAAAAGGACGACCTTCCGAAAAAATGTAAGTTGTCTAAGCTATTTTCTGTTTTGCCTTCTCCTCCGCCACGAGTTCCTTTTTCGACAGCTTGCCGATCATCGTTTTCGGCAGCGCATCGCGGAATTCGATTTGTGACGGCAGTTCCATTTTGGCGATCTTCGGTTCCAGATGCTTCATGATGTCGGCGGCCGTTGCCGTCATGCCGGCTTTCAATTTGATGAAGGCTTTGGGTGCTTCGCCGCGATAAGCGTCTTTGATGCCGATAACGGTGACTTCCTGGACCGCCGGGTGCTCGTAAATCGCGTCCTCGATGCGTCGCGGGTAAACGTTGAAGCCGGAGCAGATGATCAGATCCTTGATGCGGTCGACGATAAAAAAGAATCCGTTCTCGTTCATGATGGCGACGTCGCCGGTCCGGAG
>JANOKW010000004.1:0-9935 GCA_031419475.1 Hyphomicrobium sp.
CAGAACAAGACCGATCCGGGCCCGGCCATGGACAAGAACTTGGTACGACCTTCGGCGCCGATGGCAATTGGCCCGCTAGCCCGACCAACCTAAAGATCGGCACACTTTCCCTCGAAAGCATCGGCTCTGGGATTGCAGTCACCGATATCTACGCCAACACGCATCTCATCGAAAACCGGGCGGCGTAGGTCGTGCTTCCTTATTGAGCCGCCACATGAGCTTAATTAATTGCCACGCGCGTTTCTTCACGCAACATTGACAGAAGCGGGCTAAGATTTGCCAAGGCAGTATCCCATATTCAAAGGATGAAAGAGCTGCCGGAGGACGCGTCCTGAGGACTGATTGACGTGTCGCGCGTGGTGCCCCGGCATCGCGCCCGGCTGGCAACTTGACCCTTGAAAGGATAGCCCATGATCAAGCATCACCATTTCATCGGACGCTTTGAAGTCACAAGCCCGCCGCTCGAAGCCGAACTCGCCTATCTGAGAGGCTGGATGGCGCAACTCATCAAAGACCAGGGCATGAATGTTCTCTCGGGTCCGCACGTCGCCCACGTCGACACGCCGGGAAATCGCGGGCTGACGGGCGTCGCCATCATCGAGACGTCGCACGTTGCGATCCACATATGGGACGAGACGTCGCCTGCCCTCGTACAGCTCGATTTTTACACCTGCGGAACGCTCGACAAAGAGGCAATCCTGCGCGCGGTGAAACCCTGGGGCGTGGTCAGGAATTCGTTCCTGGTGCTCGACCGCGAACGGGATGTCGTGGCGCTGGAGCCGGTGTGAGCGGGCTTGGGGAGTCTCTCAATAAAACAGCATCACGCCGATGCAGCCGGCGATGAGCGCGTAGTAGAAGAATTGGCGTTCGCGAATGAGCGCCCAGGTGATGATGCGGCGGGGCACATCCGCCCAATTGTAGCGGCTCATGATGCCGAGCATCAGACCGAGCACGAGGCCGAGCAACACGGACTCAAAATGTAACCCGCTGCCCGAGTACCCGCCTGCCGCCACGCGCCCGGTGAGCCACGGCATGAGCGCCAGAATGACGGCCGCAGTCATGGTGCCGAGAGCCAGCATCGAGAAAAATGTGAAAGTCGCGCGCAACATAGCGTCTTACCTGTTCGTGGGTTTGGCAGGGGGGCCTTGCCCTTGATCTGCCGCGAGCCCACGGTAAGCACAGACCTAAAGTAAGGCACGGTCCTACAGTAAGGCACGGCGCCAAAGAATTTGTTAACCTTGGGGACCTCATGCAGGAGCCGGCGGTTTCTAAGTGGAACGCGACTTTCACCCGACGCGATTGTCTGGCTAACGCTTTGGCCCCCTTGGTCATGGCGGCCGTGACGCTGCCTGTCGCCGCCGCTGGCTATTATCCCTGGAGTGATCGGGCCATGTCCGCCGGGACGCTTGAGACAGCCATACTTCCTCTCCCCGGCTTCGCGCGCGTTGCGGCGCAGAGCGGGTCGTTTGCGGCTTGGCTGCGCGGATTGCCAGTGAAGCCTGCCGGCGCCCCGGTGATGCTGTTCAATGGTACTGAGAAGCCCCGCCAAGACATCCACGTGGCGGTGATCGCCATCGACACGGGCGCGCGCGATCTGCAGCAATGCGCCGACGCGATCATGCGGCTCAGGGCCGAGTGGTTGTTTGCAGCAGAGCGCTTTGACGACATCGCTTTCAACTTCACCGAAGGCGGGCGTGTGCCGTTCTCACGTTGGGCGAAAGGTGAGCGGCCGAGCCCATCGGGCAAGATCTGGAAAAAATCGGCCGTTGCGGACAAGAGCTACGCCAGTTTCCGCAAGTACATGGACAATGTTTTTGCCTATGCCGGGACAGCTTCACTCGAAAAGGAATTGAGCAACGTCAGCGCCGCTGATTTGCAAATCGGCGACGTGTTCATCAGAGGGGGCTTTCCCGGCCACGCCGTGCTCGTTGCTGATTTGGCCCAGCATGCCGTGACGAATGCCAAGCGCTTTTTGCTCATTCAGAGCTTCATGCCCGCGCAAGAGTTGCACGTTTTGAAAAACCCGGCGAATAGCGACGGGTCGCCCTGGTACGCGCTGCCCGATGGCGCGCTTGTGACGCCGGAATGGACGTTCCCGAAGGACAGCCTCAAGCGCTGGCCGTGAGGCGCCGCAACAACCACACCAGAAAGAGTGTCGCGACGCCCATGACGGACGACACGGCTGTGACAAATCCATAAACCGGCGACACGGTCATGGCGGCGCCCGAGACGATTGGACCGGCAATCGCACCGAGCTGATACATGACCAGGAATGCGACGTTGGCTGCTGCGAGATTCGCCGGAGTGACCTTCTCTCCAACGATGACGAGGCCAAGCGTATAAAAACCAAGAATGACGCCACCAAGAAAAAAGGCAATGATCATCGACCAAACGGTGCTTTGCAGGGCCCACGGTAACGCCAGTGTCAAGCCGATGAAGAGAACGGCGAGCGCAATAGTCACATCCACGCGCGAAGCCTTGTCAGCCAGCCAGCCGATGGGAAACTGCAAAACAATTCCACCTAAGGTCAGCACACTCAAAAGATGCAGCGCCTGACCCTCTTCGAGACCGGCAGCGAGACCAACATTCGGGATGAGCGACAAATAACTCATTTCAGCGAAGCCCCCGAGACATCCGCTCACCATGGCAATCGGCGCGAGGGCGAGGGCCGCCCGAATGCTCATCGACTGCGTGTGGGTGAGATCTGGTGCAAGGCGCTGCGCCAGGATAATCGGCACACACGCGAGGACCGATCCTGCGGCACCCATAAGAAAGGGTATTGGCCCAGTTAAGCCGGCATAGTCGAGAAACAGGGGCCCTGCGAGAAACCCCAAGAAGAACGAGATTGCGTAGACAGCAATAACGCGGCCGCGCGTTGCTTCCGTTGCGACCGCATTCATCCAGGTTTCGCCGGCCAGCCAGGGGAGCGCCAGCGCCCCGCTCATGACGAAACGTGCAGCGATCCAGGCGGGCACCGTGTCAAAGAGGTAGAGTGCCACAAATCCGGCCGCACCGATAAGACATCCCAACAAGATCGACGCCACGGCCCCCAATCGCGCAACCAGCCGTGGCACAAGCGGCAGGACAAGCAGAATGGCGAGAGATGGCAACGCACCTGCGAGCCCGATGACCCATTTGGGCTGCGACCACGCCTCGAACGTCAAGGACGTTAGAGGAAGACCGACACCGAAAGACAAGCCGATACCAAAGGCCGCCGCAATGACGGCGGCGAGGCTCAGCGTCTTCTGCCTCTCTGTAAGCTCAAATGGCTTGGCTGTGTCGTGATGCAATTGTTACCCTCATGCCCCGGCTGGGACCTTGCTTATAGCGCAGCCTCGCGCATTCGGAATGTCACAAACGATGCGGGGTTGTGATTGCGCTCATTAGATGAGGTGTTGAGGGAATGCGGCCTTAAGCGCCTCAAGATCGGCTGCGTCCTTGACCTTGACCGGGTGATCCTTGACGGCTGCAAACACGCCGCCGGTATCATCGGGCTCGACGCCGCGAATAAAGGCGAGATGATCTGTAAGGGCCTTGTAAGCTGCATCGTAATCGGCCGCAGTGCCGCTGGCTGCAATCAATTCGCGCAGACGCTGATAGATGAGGGTCGAAAGAACGAGGCCATAGCGGCGCTGCAAGCTGAAGGCCGCATAAGCGGACCGCGTCTTTAGAGGCGCAAGATGAAAAGTAGAAACAGCATCGCCACCCTCAGTTGGTTCCCGCCCCGGCGGAGCTTGCCGGTCTAGCCGCCACTCCCGGCCGACGGAAACGTAAAGCAAGGGCATTGTCGCAATAGGCTTGGCGTCCGCATCGAACTCCAAGCGCAGTGTTCGTTCTTCGAGCCCGAGTCGATTGTATTCATCCGCGAACGCTTGGCTTCCAGGAGGTGGCGCGGCGAATGAGATCACGCCCGAGACAGCGCGTCCGCGCTTGGCGAATTCGTATGCGCCAAGACACGCCAAGGCGCCGCCGGTTGCGTGGCCAGAAAATATAAATGGCCGTCCAGGATCGCTTTTGAGCGCGACGTCTTTTACCCATCGCTCAATCTCGACACGCAGCGCATCCCACTCTTTCGCAAACGCCGCATGCCGGGGCGCGGCCTGCCAGATCACGTCGCCGGGAACCAAGTCGTGGGGCCCGGTTCTGAGGGCCGTCGCATTGCCGAGCCTCAGCCACAGATTGTCGAGATCAACGGGGCTGAGGACGATGCAGGCGGCCTCTTCAAAAAGAAAAGCGAAGGCTTGCGTGTTGCGGGCCTTGAAAAAGCGCGGGCACACGAGATGCGGACAATGTTTCGCGACATAGCTTTCCGCGTCCTTGGCGCAGCTGATCGCCGCCATCGTCGCCAAAAATTCGCAAAGCGCAACGGGGTTGCGCCCCTCTGGCAATGCCGCCGCAGCGTCCGTAATTTTGACTTTTCGTGTGACCTGGCTCTTCAATTCGCCAAGATAGTGTTTGTAGGCCACCGCGTTAAAGGGATGAAACTGCAGCCGCGCTTCAGGCTGTGCGGGCTTGCGAGCCCCAAGCTGCGTATGTGGCCGTGGATGTGGCCGTGGCGCCGCAACTGCGGATGTCACAACATTCGGTGGCCCTTCAGACGCGCTTTGACCAGCGACGATACCTGCAATCAGCAACACGAAACTCCCAAGCATTGCGAAGAGCAGCGGCGTTGCATAGGTGCCGTAGAAGCCGAATTCCAGACCTGGGACGGCGGGACGCGTTACGGCCTCGAATGCCGCGAGCCCAAAAATTGCGAGCCCAAGCATAGCCAACTGAACTGCAAGTGCGCGGCTGTTCATTTTCAAGTGGCAAGAACTCCAAGCGTGCGGCGGAAGGACCTTTTTCAGTTAGGTCCAATTATTTGCGAGCATTGTGTCAAGGCGCGTGCAGCATTCGTTGCCCCAGCCAAACCTAGAGCAATATCCGATCAGACATGATCGCTTTAGCGATCAACTGATCGGATGAAATTGCTCTAGCAACATGATTCTAGAGCATCTTTATCGGTCCGGTGAATCGCATCAGCGATTCCGTCCGGTCCGATGATGCTCTAGTAGAACAGCATGCAGCCCTCAGATTGACAGGGCTTATGATGCCGGTAGCTTGGAGCAAGGTGAAAACAGGACAGCGCTATTGCGGTCAACATTGCGGTCAAAAAGGCGCCCTCGTCTCGACGTCCCGAAAGAGACGCCTGATTGACGGCGCCAACAAAAAAGCCGGCTCGCAATTTCGAACCGGCGTCGCACCCTTCAATTTCGGCAGTGTAGGTAA
The DNA here is from genome assembly GCA_031419475.1 of Hyphomicrobium sp. Taxonomy (GTDB): domain Bacteria; phylum Pseudomonadota; class Alphaproteobacteria; order Rhizobiales; family Hyphomicrobiaceae; genus Hyphomicrobium_B. Next base: position 5,269 of record JANOKW010000004.1, read on the forward strand.
TCTACCACGAAGGAGCGTTGCGCTCCAAGCGATATCAGCGTTAACATCAGCGGATTAGAAATTTATTGGCGAATAATGTTTTTACGAACGTCATCCCGGCGTCGCGCAGTGATCGTCGCGTCCATGCGAAGCATGGCTTCGTCATGATGCGGCGACAGGCCGGGACCCAAGCAAGCTTCAACGTAACGACAAAAGTTCACACCCGAGCGGTCCGCAACGCTCATCGTATGGACATTTGCTTGGGTCCCGGCCTGCGATGACTTCGTCATCGTCGCGTGCCGCGACGCCGGGATGACGAGCGTTGAGAGCGAGCGTTTTAAGCGCCCCACCTACGCTTTCACTGCGTCCGCTATAGCGTGAGGCAATGCCTCTGCAAAAACGGCAATGTCCTCATCACGTCCGCAGGAAACGCGGATGCAGCGATCTTGGGGGGTCACAGAAGGTTTTCTGACGAAAACATCGCGCGCGATGAGGCCGTCAAGGACGCGCTTGGCGAAGGCCCCGTCCTGCCCGCAATCTATTGCCACGAAATTTGTAGCCGACGGAAGGGCCATCAGCCCGTTGGCGCGCGCGGCCTCAGAAATTCTTTCGCGCGCGCGGATGATGCGGGTGACGGCATCGGCGAGATACTTTTGATCCTGAAGTGCCGCCAGCGCGCCGAGCTGGCCAACACGATTGATGCCGTAGTGATTGCGCACCTTGTCGAAGGCTTGGATGACGTCGGCGTGACCCAGCGCATAGCCGATGCGGGCGCCAGCTAGTCCATAAGCTTTCGAGAAAGTGCGGTAGCGCACGACCTGCCCGTTCGTCATGTCGAGCGGCGGCGCAGTTCCAACGGGCGCCGTATCGCTGTAGGCTTCGTCGAGAATGAGGAGAGTGCCACCTGGCACCTTGGCGATCGCCGCACCGATGGCGGCCGCATTCCACCACGAACCCATTGGGTTATTCGGGTTGGAGACGTAGAGGACCTTTGCCTTTTCGCGCGCTGCCGTCTCAAGCAGCGCGGGCAAATCCTCGCGATCGTCGCACATCGGCACTTTGACGAGCCGGCCGCCGTGGGCCAGAACGTGAAAGTTAAACGTCGGGTACGCGCCATCGGTCGTCACTACCGTTTCGCCCGGCGACATAAACATCATGCAGGTGAGGCCGAGCAGCCCGTCGATGCCTTCGCCAACGGCGACGTTGCCAATCGCTACACCGTGGAAGGCAGCGAGTGCGGCGCGGAGCTCGTGATTTTCCGGGTCGGCGTATTTCCAGTTTTCACCTGCTGCCTTTTCCATGACGGCAACAGCTGAGGGAGAGGGACCAAAAATGCTCTCGTTCGCCCCGAGACGAGCACGAAACGGTTTGCCGCGCACGCGCTCCAGCGCTTCCGGCCCGACAAACGGCACGAGACGCGGGAGTGCTTCGATAACCGGTGTGAAGGGCGGGCGAGACATGCGGCTCTTGGTGTCAGATCAATCCCAGATCCGCAAGATCTTTGCGCATCTTTGGCGGCATTTCGGCAATCGTATTGGCGTCGCCACGCTTGAGATCGGCTGGCGCATCTTCAGGGAGAAAGTAACGCCAGCCTTGAAATGCGCGGCGCGGCGCCGGGCGTACGGCAACGAGCTTTGGGTCAAGGATCAGAAGACAGCAGGGCGAGCCATCGTCCTTGTGCCCATCCTCAAAGCCAACGAAGCGCTGGCGCACGGTGATCAGGCTTTTCATGACCCAATAGAGCGAACCGCCATCGAGCAGCTCGGCCTGCTTCTTCGGCGACTGGAACGTTGTGTGATAGGGCAGTGGCTTGTGACCGGCCTTTTTGCGGGCAGCCATGCGCCCCCTCTGCCAATCGGCCAGATCGTCGATTGAAACCGCACCAACGCAAAGCTTGATCATATGCAGGGTCATGCGCGGAATTTGGCACGCGGGTGCCCGGTCGCGCAACCAGCTCATCCACAAGGTTGTGTGAATGCTTATTTGGCTTTGCAGAACCCGGCGTACTGCGCAAAAATGGGCTGACCCAACAATCCGAAATGGCGCGAATGCACGGCTGGATGGCTGCCGGTCGCTGTGTCGAGATCATAGATTGTCGTCAGGTTGAGAAAACCCTCGTTCGCCACTTCGAGGAAATGGTTGGCGTTCAGCGCGCGCACAATACGCAAGGTTCCGGCAGGCTTCTCGCCGTCGATCAGTTTGGCGGCTTGCCCCTCAAGATTGATGTCCTGAATTTCAAGCGAAAGGGCGGCTGGCGGCGCAGACTGGAATTCTCCAGATTCATAGGTCCAGGTGTTTCCCATCTCGAATTTGCAGGAAAACTGAGCCGGGCTCTCTTCGGCAGCGGAAACTGGAAACGAGGCGCTTGCCGCAGCAAAGGCGAGAAAACTGGTGAGGATGACGGCGCGGGCCATAGCCACGGGGCAGGTCATGAGTTGGGTCCTTGCATTGGCGCCACTAGCCTTGAAGGGCAGTACGCCCGGGAGTTCAGGTGCATTGAAGAAGACATCCCAGACAAAGGCAATGCTCCCCTCGTCCTCAGGTTGGATCGATTCTCTGGCCCTTTTTTATGCCCCAATCAAGCGCGGCTTAAGGGCAACTGTTCCCAGATTTGGTATACACGGGCCCCGGAATGTCTCGAACTGGCCCTTGAAGCGCCCGTATACTAAGGCATTCCATCGACGCGGAGTCTCTCTAATCAATGTCGAAGTTCGGTGCCATGTTTCCGGTTTTTGTCGCGGCGGCCCTCATGGCCGGCTGCGCGAGCGGTGCACCCGATACGACTGCGCTAAACATTGCGCCCGCTGCGGGGCCAAACGACATTCCCAAGGCAGCCCTATCGACCGTCGCAGCCAATGCCGCTGTTGTCTCCGAGGACGAACCAGAACTTGACTGCAAGAAACTGACAGGACGCATGCAAATCCGCATTCTCGAGATGCGGACATTCGCCACGACAAGCCAGACCTCGGGTCTGTCACCTTCCATGCACGCGGCCGGCAAGACGATGTTCGGAGGAGCTTCTGCCGGCATCGACCCCAAGGGCGAGCACGCGCGCGACTACGCGACGCTGCAAAGTTATAATCGCCAGCTCATCAGCCAGGATTGCAGGTCGTTCGATATTCAGAAAACGCTGGCCGGGCAAGACGCGCCGCCGCAGCCAACAGTCGATGCACCCTCGAAAAGCAAAGCTGCGCGGAAATAGCCGCAAGCAACAAGCTTAACGTCAGCCCCATCCCTGGGCATTCTCCAATCGAGGCCGGTTCGCGCGTGTGCCTGCACGAATTTGGCGCTATGGTGTGGTCATGAGCGACATCGAAAAGCTTGAGAAACCGCAGGCTGAAAATGCTGACCAACGCGCCAACACGTTTCCGTGGCCGCCGGTTCTGCTCGTTGCGGCGATCGTTATCGGTGCCGGCTTGTCGAGGGTCATGCCACTTTCATGGCCCGGCGTGGACGACGCACCAGCGCGCATTGTTGGACTCGGGATCGGCGCCCTTGGTTTGGTACTTATCGTTGCCAGCATTATGACGTTGCGCCGGCATGAAACAACGGTTCTGCCGCACAAAGCGGCGACGGCTCTTGTCACAACGGGCCCTTACCGCTTTTTTCGCAATCCGATCTACCTCGGTGACGTTATGATGCTATTTGGCCTTGCTGAACTGACGAAAAACGTTTGGTTCGTCATCGCAGCCGGGCTTTTTGCCGTGCTCGTGACGCCTTTGCAGATCCTTCCCGAAGAACGCCATCTTGAGGCGCGCTTTGGTGACGCCTATCTCGACTATAAGAAACGCGCGCGGCGCTGGATTTGACACGAGCGAAGTCCGAAAAGGTTGTTATGGGTACCGACTACGCTGAAAAAGAGCGCGAATTTATTGACAGTCTCGCGGACGACACTGGCCGCGACTTGGATCAATGGATGCAGGCCATCTCGGCCGCTGGCCACGCCCAACGCAACGACATTATCGATTGGCTGCGTCAGCAGGGTTTTGCCTTTCCGAAGGCCTCGTGGCTGGAACGCATTCATCACAATAGCGGGCGTCTGATCTACGGAGGAACTGCGGCTGTCGTGGCCCATGTTCTTCCGGGACATGTACTTCCAGCCCATGTACTGCCCGGCCATGTCCATCCCGCACTTGCGCGGCGTTTGTCCCCCGCACCACAAAACGAGACGGTGTCCGCGGCGGCGAGCGCCTCTCCCGCCCCAAACAAGACGGACGCCGATGTTGCAGCGAGCCGTGTATCCGAAGCAGCAGAACGCCAATCCGTCGTCCCCGGTTCGGCCACAGGCGAGGTTTCCCTATTTCTCGGCGCGGCAAAAGGCTTGAAGCCGCTCGCCGAACTTGTGCTGCGCGAGATCGAAGCGGCGGTCCCCGGCATAAGCTACGTTGTCGCCGGGCCGTACCTGACGATTGCCGCGCCCGCCGCATTTGCCGCCCTTCAGCCGGCCCCCAAAGAACTGCGGCTCTACGCGGATTTTGGTGCAGGGTCAGGTGAGCGGGTGCGAAAGGCTGACACAACGGCGGCACGGGGGACCCCACCCTTCCCCAACGTGCTGGTTCTCAACGATGCGCGCCAAATAGACGGGACGTTCCATGACCTCGTCGCCGCAGCCTATACCCGAGCCCTTCAATAGGTTGCATCGGCAGGGCCGTGCCGGGACCATGGATTTGCCTGAATTTTCATGGCGT
>JANOKW010000005.1:0-3333 GCA_031419475.1 Hyphomicrobium sp.
AGCGACGCCGCCATCGGTGGTCATAGCACCCGACCAGACCGAGAACTGCTCAGGCTTCGACCATACGATCTTACCTGCGCCAGCATCCCAAGCGATGAAGTTACCCATACCGCCGTGGCTGTCCGGAGCCGGGAACATGGAAAGCGTGGCGCCAACATATGGCTGACCAGCCGTATACGAAACCTTGAAGGGTTCGTAATCCATGCACACGTGGTTCGTCGGAACATAGAAGAGGCCTGTTACTGGCGAGAACGCTGCTGGCTGCTGGTCCTTAGAACCAAGTGCTGCCGGGCAGACGCCCTTCGTGTTCACGTCTTGACCGTTCTGGAACGTCGAGTACTTCGACACAACCTGCGGGCGGCCATGCTTTGGATCACCCGGCTTGATGACGACTTCGGTTGCCCAGTTGACCTTGGGGTCATACTTTGAAGCGACGAGAAGTTCGCCGGTTGCGCGATCTTGCGTGTAAGCAAAACCGTTACGGTCGAAGTGGACAACAACCTTACGATCTGCGCCGCCGACTTTGATGTTGGCGAGGATCGGTTCGTTGATGCCGTCGTAGTCCCATTCATCGAACGGGGTCATCTGGTAAGCCCAAGCTGCGACGCCCGTATCCGGGTTGCGTGCGAACTTGGTCATCGACCACTTCTGGTCGATCTGCTTGCCATCGGGACCAGCGCGCTGAGCCGGGTTCCACGTGGAAGGGTTGCCCGTTCCGTAGTAGATGAGGTTCAGTTCAGGATCCCAGGCCATATAGCCCCAGATCGAGCCGCCACCGATTTTCCACTGATCGCCATTCCAGGTCTTCAAGGACGAATCCTTGCCAGCGGGTTTGCCGGTGTGAATGTCGATCGTCTTTTCCGGATCGACCAGCGTATCGCTGTCCGGGCCCATCGAGTAAGCGCGCCAGAGCTTCTTACCATCGTTCAGACCATAAGCCGTCAAGAAGCAACGAACGCCGAATTCTGCGCCCGAAACACCGATGATGACTTTGTCTTTGATGATAAGCGGAGCGCCCGTGCCCGTTTCACCCTTCTTCGGATCGGCGTTGACAGCCTTCCAAAGTTCCTTGCCGGTCTTCGCGTCGAGAGCGACGAGAGACGTGTCGGCCTGATGAAGAAGGATCTTGCCTTCAGCGTACTGCACGCCACGGTTTACCGTGTCGCAGCACATGACGGGGATAACCGACGGATCCTGCTTCGGGCTGTACTGCCAGACGATCTTGTTTTCGTCTTTCAGGTTGAGCGCGTAGACGTTGTTCGGAAAAGCGGTATGGAGATACATCATATCGCCAATCACGAGAGGCGAACCTTCGTGACCGCGGAGAACGCCCGTCGAAAATGTCCAAGCAACCTTCAAGCTGCCAACGTTGGCAGTCGTGATCTGGTTGAGCTTAGAGTGACGGTGGCCGGCGTAGTTACCTGACTGGATAGCCCAGTTCTTTGGATCGCTCGACAACTTAATCACGTCGTCGTTCGCCCACACGGGCGCCGAGAACGAGACAGATGCGAGCAAACCACATGCGACTGCACTTCTGCGCATCGCGCTTCCTCCATTTTTGAGAATCTTGCCACGCTTGCAAGTGGTACCGTTTGCCACCCCCTCGAACCATCGAATTGGGAGTAGGGGAATTTTTTTCCCTTCTTTCCCGCCCGGTTTTCGTTGGTCCATCACACTTTCGTGTGGGACCGATAGGTGACCTCGTTACCGGGCCGCATCTAGGCACTTTTTTTTTACATTCGCAACACGATCCGGTGCCTACATTCTAAGCTCAGAGATTAGGACAATAAACCTGACCCAAAATTCGCCTGGAAACACCGCATTAATGTGCACTGCAGCATAAATGGTGCACTGCACGTTAAGTTGCGACCAAAGTCTCAAATTCACGACCTTCGATCACGCGCTGCTCTCAAAACCGTGATGAAGGTGCCAAGTCGGGCTGTTCAAGGGTGTGCGATAGTTTTTGCATCGATTGGAGAACCCATGGCCAACAAGGGTGGAACTTCGGGCAGATTTGTAACCCGCAAGGACTTTCTAAGACTTTCTGGAGCCGCGGCGGCCGCGACGTGCCTTCCATGGCTCCCTGTTGTCACGCCTTGCCAAGCGGCTGCACTGAATATCAGCGAAGTGGCGCCTGGATTGTTCGTCCACAAGGGACATCACGCACTCGTTTCTCCCGAAAACGGCGGCGATATCTCAAATCTCAGCATTATCGTTGGCAGAGACGCCGTTGCGGTCGTCGATACGGGCGGCAGCGTCACTGTGGGACGCGGGTTGCGCGATGCCATCACGGCCATCACGGACAAGCCCATCCGCTTCGTCATCAACACACATATGCATCCCGATCATGTATTTGGAAATGCAGCGTTTGAAGCGGATAAGCCTCTATTTGTTGCGCATCACAAGATGGCGCGCGGTCTCTCGGCGCGCGCAGAAAATTATATCAAATCCAACACGCGCATGATTGGCGAAGCGGCGTTTGCTGGCTCCGCGATCATCATGCCAACAGAACATGTAAAAGATCGCCTCGACCTCGATCTCGGAGACCGCGTGATCACACTCGTTGCGCGTCCAACGGCACACACCGACAACGATCTGACGGTATTCGACCAGTCAACCGGCACGCTCATTCTTGGCGACTTGCTGTTCTCCGGGCATTGTCCGACACTCGACGGCTCTATTGCCGGATGGATCAAACTCATCGACACAATGCGCGGCGAAAACGCCAAGAGAGTCGTGCCCGGACATGGCCCCGCATCCATGGCGTGGCCTGATGCGCTCGAGCCGCTCGACCGCTACCTCCGGCGTATCGCAGATGATGTGCGAAGCATGATAAAGGCCGGTGACCCGATTAGCGAAGCGATCAAGACCGCCGGATCACAGGAAAAGGCGCAATGGCTGCTGTCGGACGAGTTTCATGTCCGTAACGTTACCGCGGCCTATGCAGAACTTGAGTGGGAATGAGTAAAACGGATCTTCGAGGATTGAAACCCAATGCAACGCACACTCAGCTACGCTGCCCAGCGCGCAACCGCAACCCTTGCGGCCATCGCAATGTCGCTGGCATTTGCAATCTTGCCTGCGGCTGCGGCGACGGACGATCCTTGGATCAGCATCCGCAAGGAGTTTTACGGCGACCGGCAAATCGTAGACACCAAGGCGCCGCTGATCGTTGAGGCACCAGACAAGGCTGAAGATGCAGCGCTAGTGCCTGTTTCGATTTATCTCATGGCCGATATCGCCGACAACATCAAATCGCTGCGTGTGTTCATCGACAACAATCCCATGCCCATGGTTGGCACGTTTACGTTTGGCAAGGCCGCCGGTTTTGGC
>JANOKW010000006.1:0-10708 GCA_031419475.1 Hyphomicrobium sp.
CGTGGCACTCGGCGCGTACTACTTCGTAGGACCTGGTGGCTCTCTAACTCAAGCACCAGCTCCTATATCGGTGGCGCCAACGTCGGCGCCCGCCCCGACCCCAAAGCCCTAACTGATCAAAAATGCGACCTGAATATCTTCTCTCGTAGTTCTTCTGGGCTGCGCATTAGGTGAGCCTGGAGTGTTCCTCTGATGAAGGGCAGTTGAATGTCCAGTTCAGATGCGGTTCAAGACGCGTGCTCTAGAACGGCAGCATCCACTTGCGAGGTGGAGCAGAACAAACTGCCCAACATGGAGAACTTAGATGATGCTACGTAATATCCTGATGGCGAGCGTGATGGCATTCACGATGGGCGCCGGCCTCTCGACGGCCCATGCCGATGGTTCGACGGTTTCAATCGAGCAATATGGCTACCACAACGGCGTTGGCGGCAGCCAGCGCGGCTACCGCAACCGCTTAACCGTTTACCAGGACGGCTACCGCAATTCCGCTATCAGCAATCAGGAAGGCAGCCGTAATCGGGCTGTCATCGGACAGCAGGGCCGCAGGAATTCGGCCAACACTTATCAGTACGGACGCGGCAACATCGTCGGCGTTGGCCAGTTCGGTTCGGGCCACACTGTCACCACGTCGCAGGATGGCAGCGGCAACGCCGTTGGCGTCATCCAGGCCGGCCGCAACAACCGCGCGTCCACGACCCAGGTCGGTGCTGGCAACGTGTCGGTCATCGTTCAGGACTAAGGCTCGGCAACGGCCACGATCGAGAGAGGGGAGCGGCGTCCAGCCCTCCCCTCGCACCAGTGGCGAAGGAGAACGGAAATGTCGGACATCAAAACAGCAATTCTCTTCTTGTCGGCGCCCGTAGTTCTGGGCCTCGGGGCGTTGAGCGTCGCTTCTGTGGCGGCCGACCAGAACGACAGCGGATCGATCCGCTGTGAAATCCATGAAAAGACTACTCGCGCCGGAGTCGCGCTGGAAGGCGTAGTGACGTCCAAAACCGCTGTCGAAGGATCGTACCGTCTGAAAGTAACGGCGTCGGGCGCCGCAGGAAGTTCCGACATCAATCAGAGCGGGGAATTCACCGCCGGTGCAAAAACCGCCAGCTCGCTCGGCTCAGTAATGCTTGGCGGCAACGGTTCCTACGACGCCCGGCTCGACGTGACAATCGATGGCCGGACGATACGCTGCAGTAAACGCGTTGGTGGGACGCTGTAAACTTCTCGTTTCTCACGAAAGCGACTGCTGGGGTCCGACTTGGTTCGGGCCCCATTTTCGTGGCGCCGGTTTTCTCCGATTTTATGAATGGCTGCTGACGGCGCCGTTCCGTTTTGGTTCAGCACGGCGGTGGCAATCTCCTCTCCACAGACTGCGCAATCGCCGCGAGCGAGTAACAAGGAGAGTTGCAATGATCTGCACGAATTTGGTTGTCGGCATACTAGCCGCTACGATGGGCCTAGCGGTAATTTCAGCGGCTGTTCCAGCCAATGCCGGCAGCGTCAGTATTAACGTCACCCCGAAAGGCAAAGACGCGAAACTCCTGCGGCACGGACTCAATCTCTACTCGCTCGCCAGAAACCACCGTAGCCGCAATCGAGCGCGCGTCGATCAGCGCGGGACCGGGAACGGGGCCGGCGTCAGTCAGAGCGGCGAGGGCAATGTCGCTGGTGTTTTCCAGCGCGGCCGCGGGCATTCAGCGACAATTTCGCAGAACGGAAACAATAATACGTACGGCATCTTCCAGTTTGGGAGGAACACGAGCACCACGGCCACGCAAACGGGCGACGGCAAAGTCGGACTTGTTTTCCAGGGCGGCTGGTAGGACTGACGAGGTTAAATTCTCCTTCTGGCCCGACGCGTCAGCCGCCGGACGGAAGGTATCGGATCAGTTCGACCGTCCGCCTACACATCTGTCGAAGCTTCAGAAATTTGGATCAAAAGGCCCTCGTATACTTGTCGAGGTATCGCGTCGGGCTGGCGGTGTTGCCTTGTCTGAGAGATAGCGCAGAATCACTGTCCGTGCCCAAGCGGCTGATCTTACGTTAGGTTTTCGGATCACTTCTGTCTTCGAGCGCTCACCGCCCGTCGAATCTGACCGAACCTGCCTTCAACGGAAATGCCAAACCGGACCAGAATGCGTCGGCTTCACCCGAGAAGAGCGGGAGTGAAAACCGCGTAGTAAAATTCAGGACGGATCTCTCAGACAGCTTCGATGCAATAATTTCAAGCAATGGGCATCTGTCCGAAAAATCTTGATCTATGTAACCCGCCACACGCGGTAACGCAGAGGGCCAAGCAAGCCCATTTCGTGCCGTTGACCGTCGGACTAGGTCGGCAAGTGACCGAGCCACAGCAATGCTGCTTTCTCATCGTCTCTGCTTTGATGGCAGCAATACACCACAGAAGTTGACAGGACTAACTGAATGGCAGGGTTTCGATGTCAGCGACAAAATTAGCGACCTACGCGTTAGTCGGATTTGTGGTGATCCATGGCTACATCTTTTTCAGAACCGGAGAGGTGTATCCATGCAATGCGGCCGACAAGTGGATGGAGGAGTATCAGTTTAGTTCTGAAGGATTGGAAATGGAGATCCAGCGCACGGATTGCTCTCGTTCCGGCTACATATCAGCACACGAAGTTCTGCTCAGGATTTTTCCCCGCGAAGTTGTGTTCAAACTCGACAAAGCGGAACGATGGGGCGTGCTTGGCTGCTACGGCGCCGCTGTATTGGGAAAGCGAGTTGCTCCGCCTATCGCCAAAACGAATTGAAATTTGGGCAGCGTTTAGTCGTCGTTGAATTCGTCGGGCGCGGTTCGCCGTAGGCCATGTCAAAATCATATAATATCTTAAATTTTCGGACAGGCTGCGGTGCCATCATCAAGGCGGCCCGCCGAAGTTCCGCTTCTGAAAATTGCTGAAATATTTGGCGACGCTTTCGGTTCCGACAGCACTTGGCCCGTCGCGTCGGCCGCTTGACGGTAGGTTTTGGATCACGTCGACCGTCAGCCTAGATGTCTGTCGAAGCTCTGGAAATTTGGATCAATCTGACCCTCGTATACAGAAGCGGTCATTGTGACGTGGCCGCAAAGTCGCGACCGAGCCAATCGAGATTAGGGCTGCTTTCGGATGGTCTCAGGACCTGTTTACCGAACGGAGCCAGAACACGCTCCAGAAGCCGTCTGAATGAGCAGAGCCCCACGCCTGCTTGTTGATCCGAGGTCTGGTTTCGGCGGATATCTTGGGTCAGATGGTTGCCCGCCAGACTCTTGGCCCGAAACGATCCTCAAGCCCAACGCATCTTTGTCCAGTTTGTCCGGTCCTACAAATCGGAAAAGCTGAAAGGCCGTGTTGCCTCCACGGTTCGGCGACAACGAGAGGATCTGAAATTTACCACTGCTCCGGTTCTTCCGGGACCTTGGTCCGATTCCCAATGAGGACCTTGGTCAACAAATAGGTAGGCCAAAACTCCCTTGCAGGTGGGCGGGTTCCGGCAACAATCGGATTTGTCCCTTTTAAATTGCTGTTTGAGCGACTAATGCGGCCGGGGAATTCATGCAGTACGACAACTATTTCTCAAATGCGCTTAAGGCCCTCAAGAACGAGGGACGATACCGGATCTTCGCCAACATCTGCCGGTCACGGGGCCGTTTTCCTGCAGCCAATTACCGTTCAGTCAACGGCTCGCGCCCAATTAAAGTGTGGTGCTCCAATGATTATCTTGGCATGGGACAGCATCCGAAAGTCTTGGCCGCCATGCACGGCGCCCTCGACCGCGCCGGAGCCGGGTCCGGGGGCACCCGAAACATCTCCGGGACCACACACTATCATGTTGAACTCGAAGAAGAGCTTGCCGATTTACACGGCAAGGAGGCCGCGCTCGTCTTCACGTCTGCTTTCGTCGCCAACGATACGACACTGGCTACTCTCCAGCGGTTGCTTCCCGGCTGTGTCATCCTGTCGGACGAGATAACCACGCCTCCATGATCGCAGGGATTCGCAATGGTGGCGGTGAGAAACGTGTTTGGCGGACCAACGACCTGGATCATCTTGAGGAGCATCTCAAAGACATTGACCCCAGTCGGCCGAAAATCATTGCTTTCGAATCCGTCTACTCCATGGACGGGGTTATTTCGAACATCGCGGCCACCTGTGCGCTTGCTCGTAAATACGGCGCCCTTACTTACCTCGATGAAGTTCACGCCGTTGGAATGTACGGTCCGCGAGGCGGAGGGATCGCCGAGCGAGATGGGGTTATGAAGCAAGTCGACATCATCAATGGAACGCTTGCAAAGGGATTTGGGGTAATGGGCGGCTACATCGCTGCAAGCCGCAATATTTGCGATGCGATTCGATCTTATGGTCCCGGCTTTATTTTCACGACGTCGCTGGCGCCCGTGATTGCAGCCGGAGCCACGGCGAGCATTCGTCATTTGAAGGCGTCAGACGTGGAGCGTAGCCGTCATCAAGAACGCGCGCGAACACTGAAGTGTCAACTGACCGCCGCTGGTATTCCAATTGGCATCAATTCCAGTCACATCGTTCCCATTAGAATTGGTGACCCTGTAAAGTCGAAAATGGCGAGCGACGCCTTGCTCGACCGCCACGGAATTTACGTACAACCAATCAACTATCCAACCGTTTCGCGCGGCCACGAAGGACTGCGCATAACTCCGTCTCCTCTGCATAGTGATCAGGATATGGAACACCTGGTCAAGTCGCTCGTGTCGGTCTGGCACTCATTGCAGTTGCCGTTTGCTGGGGCGCAACCGGCAGAAATTCGCTCCACCCAGCAGACACGGCCCTTGGCCTGTGCCCGCCGTCCAGGCGAATCCTGCCCGGAGAAGAGGTCATGCGCGGGCGCGTGCCAGAGACAATTGGACATTGGGCATTCGGTTGTGATGTGATGACAGGCGTTGCCCTAAAAATGCTGTTCGGCGAGCGGTCCAAGCTCATCGGTCTCGTTCTTGGGGTGGCATTTGCGACACTTCTGATCACACAGCAAGCGAGCCTTTTTGTCGGGTTGATGCTCCGATCTCAGAACACGATTGCGGATGCACATGACGTCGAAATCTGGGTTATGGACCCGTTTACGGAGCAGATTGATCTGGTCCGGCCCATGCGCAATGCGGCTCTCTATCAAGTTCGAAGCGTGGCAGGTGTAGATTGGGCCGTTCCACTTTTCAAAGCCGCAGTGCCGATCAAGACGGCGGACGGACGGTTACGCAATGCCATGCTCCTGGGCCTCGATGACGTCTCGCTGGCTGGTGCCACCAATCGATTTATTCTGGGGTCGCTCGACGATCTGCGCCGGCCGGATTCAATCGCAATCGATCGCACCGGCTTCAATCAGCTATGGCCGAATGAACCCCTTAAGCTCGGAATGACGCTTGAACTCAATGACCGGCGAGCCGTAGTTACGGCAATTACGGAGGCGGCTCCGGCATTCTCTGCTCAGGTGATCGTCTACACTCGCTACAGCCAGGCTATCGGTTACATACCGATGGGGCGGGACCGGCTCTCATTTATTCAAGTACGAACTCGACCCGGGCTCGATTCGTCGGCCGTTGCCGAGGACATCAGCCAGCAAACCGGGTTGAAAGCCTACGTTGCCGATGAATTCGCGTGGCGTACGATCATCTACAATCTCCGCAGAACGGGTATGTCGACCAATTTCGCCATAACGATCGCGCTTGGTCTCATTGTCGGATCTGCTGTCACAGGACTTATCTTCAATAGTTTCATATCTGATAACCTCAAACAGTTTGCGACACTAAAAGTTGTTGGCGTCGCTGACGGCAGCATCATGGGAATGGCTCTTTGCCAAGTCGGGGTCGCTGCGGGGATGGGGTTCTCGATCGGCGTAGGACTGGCTGCGGCATTTTTTGAGTTCGTGTGCACGCCGGCGTCAACGTTACGCGGCTTCTATCTTCCATGGTGGATCGTGGCTGCGGCAGCTTTGATCATGGCGGTCTCAATCCTAATTTCAACAGCGGTCGGCTTGAGGCGCGTTCTGAGGCTGGATCCTGCCACCCTGCTCCGGAGCTAAGCGATGCAATGCAAACTCAAGCCTGAGATAGGCTCCATTGCTGTTCAGTGTCGCGGCATCGTCAAGTATCTAGGTAAAGGAGCGCTCGGCTCGCGCGTACTTTCTGGCGTTGATCTGGATGTTCGGACAGGCGAGATGACGCTCCTTGTGGGACCGTCCGGATGCGGCAAGACTACCTTGATCTCAATCATGGCGGGCATCCTCTCACCCGATTCTGGCGTCGTCGAGGCCTTTGGAACGCGCGTTTCGGACCTGCGCGGCGCGGCAGCGTCCCGATTCCGTGCCGCACACATCGGCATGATCATGCAGCAGCTAAATCTTCTTCCGGCTCTGACCGCAGTTGAAAACGCGGCACTTCCGCTACTTGCTCAGGGCCACAGTCAATCGAGTGCGCAAGTTCGTGCAGTTAAGCTGTTGCGGGAATTGGAGCTCGGCGAACATCTCGTGAAATATCCAGCTGAAATGTCGGTTGGACAGCAACAGCGCGTTGCAGTTGCAAGAGCGCTCGTGCATGAGCCGCAGCTCGTTCTGTGCGATGAACCAACCGCAGCACTCGACACGGCATCCGGCATCGGAGTTATGCGGCTCTTGCGCGGTGCCGCGCGGAGATCGGATTGTGCGGTGATCGTGGTGACGCACGATCAGCGCATCTTGCCATTTGGCGACCGTATCGTGCGCATGAGCGACGGCAGAGTCAGCGAAGTCGATCCGATCAATATGGAGGCAGCCTAGTGCTCTACCGATCGCGAAAACATCATTACGTTCTGCCGGCAATTTCTGCGGCGGCACTGGTCTTTGCCCTGTGGTCAATAGCAAAGGCGGACCGTACATACCCCTACGCGCAGCCAGACCAGGTCGTCTCAAAGGCCGAGGCGAAGACGATTGCGGCAAGCGATACGTTGCGCACCGGCTTTTTGGCCGCTGTTGGCATCGTCGAGCCGTCGAGTGAGACAATCAGGATAGGTGTCGAGAAGCCCGGTATCGTTGAACAGGTGTTTGTAAAAGCTGGGGAACACGTTAGCAGGGGAGATCCACTTTTCCGCCTCGATTCACGTCTTGCGCAAGCAGAACTCATGCGCCGCCGAACAGATCTTTCGGTTGTTGAGGCGCGGCTTTCCCAGACTCGGGCACGCTTGCCGGGTCTTGCCGCTGAAGTCGAGGCCGCTCGCGGCGCCCTATTGGCAGCGCAGGCCGAAAATGACGATGCGGGGGACATTGTCCGTATCGCGGGAAAACTGGAGCCTGGCAGTACCATTTCCGGGCGAGAGGTGATGCGCAGGAAAAATTTGCAACGAACCACGGAAGCCCGCCTCGTCGAGGCCCAAGCACGATATGCCCAAGCAAGGGCCAATCTCGCACTCTTTGACGAAATGAATGGCGGAGCTTCGATTGCCGTAGAGATCGCCGCAATCGAACACGCGAAGAGCACCGTCAACTTTGCGGAAGAGGAATTGGAAGTCAGGACAATAAGGGCACCGATCGATGCGACGGTGCTTCAAGTCAATCTCAGGCCAGGTGAGTACGCGCAGGCGGAATTGAAGTCTGACGCACTGGTGGCGTTAGGTGTGGTTGACCGGCTTTTTGTTCGCGTTGATATCGACGAGGCGGACATGCCCCGATGGCGCAAGGCTGGCTCCGCCACCGCCTTATCAAGAGGCGTGCCGCTCCACTCCATGAAGCTCTCTTTTGTGCGTCAGGAACAACTCGTCGTTCCGAAACGGAGCCTATCGGGGCAGGCGGCGGAGCGGGTGGATACGCGCGTTATGCAAGTCATATACGAAATTGATCCTATGGGACTTACTATTCTGCCGGGCCAGCAACTCGACATCTATATCGATGTTGAGAAAGCGGAGCTTCAAGCAAATATCGTTCGATAGTTTGCTTCCATCTTGAGACGGATCGCCACGCACAGAGCCGGTCTGACTGCAACCGCCAGAGCCCTGGCCGGGTTCCGCTTGCCAAAAACCGAAAGTGCGAAAAATTCTGAACAGTATCCGTCTGCTTCCTGGGGTGTTGCGGCCCTTACCCGGCATCGCTCCGGCCTAGGGCTTGACCGAACAAAGAATGTCTGGAATCTCTGCACTGCTGACGCTTGGCCTCTCACTATAAGAATCTGCTCCGACGCACCCTGTTGACCCTTCGCGTCGGTTCCGGTGGCCCGGGCTCAGTTTGGGTCGCCAGGACAGAAAGGACAGATATCGGGATCAATCCAATTGATTGGAGTGGACCTGAGGGGTCACGGGTCCCCGTTTCTCGGTGCCAGCCCTTCACCCGAGGCTGAGGGTGGTGGAGAGAGGCAAGCGGAGGCCTGCTTCATGGTGGACTTTGATGAAGCCTAACGCGTACATGTTGGCGAAGCGGGCGACTGGTGGTGAGGGTGTGGGATCTTCGATCTTCATTTTTGGGGCGTCATGGAGTACGACGTGTCGGCATGTGCCTTTTCACACCTCGTGGAGTGTTGCGGTAGAGCCTAAGGAGAGCCTAAAAGACGAGACAGATTTACAACATATTGAAATTGCACACGATCCCGTAGCTCAGTTGGATAGAGCACCTGCCTTCTAAGCAAGCGCGGGCCTGCTTCCTGGTGGACTCCGGAAAGAACTGTCGGGGCTTAATGGGTGAGACTATGCAGAGACTAAGATTTTGGGATTAGAAGCTAAGTCTTTGATTATATTGGTGCCGACTGCAGGATTTGAACCTGCGACCCCCTGATTACAAATCGTACTTCGCACGGCTTCGGGTGTTTCGCTGACTTGCGCCATGTTTCCTAAGTCACTGATTTATAGACGTCCGTGTTTCCGTATGCTTCTCTTGGTCTCCAGTGATTTGCGTTTTCGGTGGCGCCCCGGTGGCGCCCCGGGACCGCGGCAGGGAGGATGACTATGGCCAAGGTGAAGCTCACCAAGCGTGTCGTCGACGCGGCAAGGCCGCGTGCGGTCCGCTACACGGTCTGGGACGGTGAGGTGCCCGGCTTGGGACTGCGCGTCTCACCTTCCGGCCTGAAGAGCTGGATTATCGAATATCGGCCGGGGGAGGGCGGACGCCGGACGCCCAAGCGAAAACTCACGCTTGGCCCGCTTGGAAAGCTGACGCCAGTACAGGCGCGCAATGCGGCGCAAGATGCACTGTCGAAGGCCCGGCTCGGGAGCGATCCGGCAGAGGAGAAGAATACGGCGCGTCGCGCGATGTCTTTCGAAGACCTATCAGCGGAATTTTTGTCCTCGCATGTGGCGCTGAAGCGGAAGCCGAAGACCCTGGAAGGCTACCGCTTCCTCCTCGATCAAATGGCCGTTCCGGCGCTGGGACGGCTCAAGGCAAAGGACGTGAAGCGGGCGGATGTTGCTGGGCTGCATGGGAAGCACTCGGGCAAACCCTATCAGGCCAACCGCATGCTGGCAGCCATCAGTTCGCTCTACACATTCGCAGCAAAACGCGGCGTCGTGCCTGAAGGCCATAACCCGGCGCGCGGCGTCGAGAAATTTCCAGAGAAGAGCCGCGAGCGGTTCCTGACGGTTGAAGAGCTTGATCGGCTCGGTGCTGCGATCCGCGAGGCGGAGACGATCGGCATTCCTTGGAAGATCGACCAAGCGAGCCCTACGGCAAAACACGTTCCCCGCAAAGTGGACCGCATGACGATCATCGGGCCATATACGGCTGCGGCGTTGCGGCTTTATTTGTTAACGGGTGCCCGGCTTCGCGAAATCTTGCATCTGCGCTGGGAAGAGGTCGATTTCGAGCGTGGGATGCTTTTTCTCCCGGATAGCAAGACAGGACGCAAGCCGATTGTTCTTAATGCGCCTGCATTGGAGATCATCGCAAGCTTGCCCCGGATCAGCGCCTACGTGATCGCCGGCAACGATCCCTCGAAGCCGCGGGCCGATCTCCATAGGCCGTGGAAGGCCGTAGCAAAGCTAGCTGGCCTCGAAGAGGTACGCATTCACGATCTTCGCCACACGTTTGCGTCGTTTGGAGCGGGCGGGGGGCTTAGCTTGCCGATGATCGGCAAGCTGCTCGGACACAAGCAGGCAGCGACAACGCAGCGCTACGCGCATCTCGACAATGATCCGCTTCGCCGTGCCACTGGCGCCATTGGTGCAACAATCGCGGCGGCAATGAAGATCGAAGGGGCGGGAGGCGAGGTCGTTCCGTTTGCACGCAAGAGGGGATAATAAGCCAAGCTACAGAAGCAAAAGTGCGGCTATTTCACATCCAGGCGCTTTACCTCAAGGGGCGAAATAAGTTCCTGCTCGCGCAGGTTTCGGAAGCGATGGCGTCCGGATACGCGATCGACGATGGCATCGCCAAGCCGAGACCAAAAGCCGGTTTTCTTTGAGCGGATGGAGAGGACGGCCATCGGCGGAGACCGGCTCTCGATCAGAACGCGCTCGTATGAGAAGCACTTGACGAGATCGGGATGCGGACGCCAGGAACTACCCTGCTTGCAATAGCCATCGGAAGCGCGGCACGCCTCCGCGTTACCGCTGAAGGCGGCGCAGCGGCCGGACTGCCAAACCAGCCCGTGCGGCTCAAAGAACCAGCATGTGGCGCAAGCGTTCGGCAAGGTATCCGCGAGTGCGGCGTTTGCGGTAGGGACGGCTGTTTCCAGCCGCCACCCGCACAGATCCGAGCGGGCCCAATTCGGGAACTCGGCTCCTACCTTGGG
>JANOKW010000007.1:0-10030 GCA_031419475.1 Hyphomicrobium sp.
AGTTGTAGGGGATCTCGCGAAAGCGGGATGCCTCTCAAGGTGCCTTCTTCTCCGCGGCAGTGGGCGCGTCTGGTGCTGCTGGAGCCGGAGCTGGCGTTGCTTCGGCGGCGGGCGCTGCCACGATGTCCTTCGGCGCATCGACCTTGAGATCGAGCGGATAGCTGTAGCTCGTTTTGAACAGAGGCTTTTCCTCACGCCCCGGCGACACAATAGCGTTGCTCACCGGCAATCCGGTTATCGCATCGACATAGAACATCCGGTAAGCTTCGTTCTTGGGCGCCTTACTGTCTTTTGGCGGCTCGTCCTCGAGTTTGTAACTCATGACGTCTTTGCCTTCGAACTTCGTTTTACCCTTACAACTGTAGTTGCCGACTTCGCCCTGCTGATCCAGCACGTTCTCGCGCACCTGGGAAATGATCTGCGTCGTGATGTCTTCCGGCAGCACGTGCCAGCCTTTACCCTCTGAGGACCATGCGGTCTTGCCGACCAGTATCGTTTCCTGGACGGCATTGGTCGCCGTCACTGTCACCTTCTGGTGCATGCGGTCGGGCAGAACATAATCAATGGTCATGCTCGTTGGACCATTTTCCGTGATCATGTTGGTTTCCATGCGAAACCACGATGACTTGCGCAATTTCTGCAGCGCAGTCGATACTTCGTCGCGGCAGGGATTGGCGTTTTCCTTTTCGTCTTTCTTGGCCTCTTGGGCGGCAGGCGCCTGCCAAGTCACAAGAACCGCGGCAAGGGCAAGAAGTG
The DNA here is from genome assembly GCA_031419475.1 of Hyphomicrobium sp. GTDB lineage: Bacteria > Pseudomonadota > Alphaproteobacteria > Rhizobiales > Hyphomicrobiaceae > Hyphomicrobium_B. Next base: position 757 of record JANOKW010000007.1, read on the forward strand.
AGCGGCGCATGCAGTCCTCCGAAGGTTTCTTTCAGAGGCGTTATACGCGTAACCCGGCAATTTTCGATCTTAAAATTGCGAAAGGTTTTCAGGGCGCCGGGCAAGCCCGCCCAGCCCAGCGCTACTCCGGTTTTTTAGCCTTCATGGCCTCGCACGGGTCGTTGCGTGTTGCTCGGGGCGTGAAAATCACGTAGTCGGCGATTGCTTTTCCGTCCGGATCTTGAGGGACATAAGCAGCGGGGTCGTTTTTACCTTCTTCCACTTCGATAAGTTGGATCGATAGCGTTTTGAGGTCTGGCTTGCGTTGCCCCAGATACCAAGCAACGCCACGGTCTTTGCGAACGTGGTTATTTCCGGCGATCAGCAGGGTTGAACCGCGCTTGGAAATTGCTGTCAGCACACCATCGGCGAGGGTCGCATCACGATACCGTTGCGCAAACGCCATGCCGCCGAGTGCGTCCTTCGGCAAGGCGTTGCAATGCGCCGTTTCGATCTCGCTGAGCGAGGCAGCATCAAGTTTTTCTCCAAGCGGCTTGTCGAGCGCGAGCCGCGACTTGTCTTCGGCCGATACCGCGCTTTCGCCAGACTTGGCCACCGCTTTGACAGTCTCAAGCGGTGCGTCGCCCGCAAAAATCGGCTGCGCGCCTTTTAGGATCGCAAGGAAGAGTGGATCATAGTTGTATTTCGACCAGCCGCCGTTGTGCCAATCGATCGCCGTCTTCAGCTTATCGACATCGCCGTCCTTATACTTTTTCGATGTTTCGCGCCAGAAGGTGTCAAGAGCTTCGGACTTGTCGATGGTTATTTGCTCCATCACGACGGATGAAAAGTTCGACATGCCCATGCGCGAGCGCAAATCGTGATGCAAGGGATTGTCGTGAACTTCGCCGAATAGCACGGCGCCACCGCCAACGATTGTTGCACGAATATCCTCCCGCATCGAAATCCAGCCCGGCGCGTCGCACGCCTTGGCACTTTCCTTGAGGCGGCCCGGCTCCGCGATGTGTATCTTGCCGCAAAGCGGATGCCCGCAGGTTTTCGTCCATTCCGCCAGCAGATTGAACACGGGCCCGCGCGGGTACTCGCAGGCGAAGGCACTGGCGGGCAGAAGGAGAAGGAACGAGAGAACGATGGTTGCAACGCGCACGGGGAACCCCTTGTTGAAGATACCGTCCTTCAAGACCACAAATCGGGGCGCCGGACAATGATACGAGTGTCTGTGATACGAGTGTCTGGCGGTTGCAGATTGGCGTGGCAAGCGCGATCAAAGCCGGACGACGTAGTTACTGACGTAGTTACTCGGGTGTGGATTTAGCACTAAATCACTCAATTTTCAGGGCGCCCAGGCTAACTCTTAATGCAGGCAGTGCGAGAGGGGCCAGTGCCGCGCTTGGCGCATGTGTTAAAACTTGCGCGTATCCGTCCGCGCCGGGTTCGAGATGCACGATCGTCTCTAATGTCTTGGCATTGACGACCCAATACTCACTGACGCCGAGCCGTGCGTAAATTCTGGCTTTCGTCGCGCAATCATAACGCAAGCTAGAATCTGCTACTTCGATGAGCAATAAAACTTCTGACGGAGGTACGGTGCTGGGCGGCAATCCCGACCTGCAAACAATCATCTCTGGTTCAAGATAAAGCTCGCCACCTGGCCGCCAGCCCGGTTCACCAAAAATCCGGTAGCCTTCAGGAAGCAGAGTGGAAAGATGATGTTGAAGCTCACCGCGTACCCACTCGTGCCGCCCGCCCTTGGCATGCATTGGAACCAATTCCCCATCGATGAGTTCAAGCCGTTCGCGTTCCCTGTCGATGCCGCCGAAAAAGCCAAGTTCGGAAAGCCGCTCGAATTCCGCCAAAGTCCAGGCAAGGCGCGGCAAACCGTCGGCGGCCTGTGTGGTCGCGTGTTGGGAACGTGGGGGTCGCGAAATCTCGTTCATGGACTTCTGTATAGCCGGAAATCCGGCGGGATTGAAACCGATTACGGCCAGCTTACCGCTCCCGGATCGCCTTTTGGCCCTTCTGGTCCCGCATCATGTTGGTGAAGCGCGTGAAGAGATAGTGGCTGTCTTGCGGACCGGGGCTAGCTTCAGGGTGGTGCTGCACGGAGAACACCGGCTTTCCGTCAAGCGCAAGGCCGCAGTTTGATCCGTCAAACAACGAGACATGCGTTTCGGAAACGCCTTTCGGCAGGCTGTCGCGATCAACTGCGAAACCGTGATTCATGGAGACTATCTCGACCTTGTCGGTCGTGAAGTCTTTGACCGGATGATTGGCGCCGTGGTGCCCTTGGTGCATTTTCTTGGTGATGCCGCCGAGCGCGATGGCGAGCATCTGATGGCCAAGGCAAATGCCGAAAACAGGTTTGCCGCTGGCCACCAGCTTTTTGATTTCGGGCACCGCATACTTGCCAGTCTCTGCCGGATCGCCCGGACCGTTTGATAAGAACACGCCATCTGGTTTGCGCGCCAGAACGTCGTCGGCCTTGGCGGTCGCTGGCAACACGGTCACCTTACAGCCCGATGAGGCGAGGCAACGCAGAATGTTGGTCTTCAATCCGTAGTCGATAGCGACGACGTGAAACTCCGGGTTTTCGTTACGCACGTGGCCGTTGCCCCAAACCCAGCGCATTTCATCCCACGTGTAAGTTTGACCGGTCGTGACGTCGGGAACCAGATCCATACCAACGAGACCAGGCCAGTCTCTGGCTTGTTTTTTCAGTTTCTCGAGATCGAATTTGCCCGATGGCTCATGCGCGATGACGCCGTTCGGCATGCCCTTCTCGCGAATACGCGCGGTCAAAGCACGCGTATCGACATTCGTGATGCCAATGATGCCACGCGCCGTCAGCCAAGCATCGAGATGTTCCACCGAGCGATAGCTCGACGGCTCTGTAATATCCGCGCGCAGGACACACCCGCGCACGCCCGAGCGCGCTGCCAAGTTCGACGTTTCACTATCGTCCTTGTTGGCGCCGACATTGCCGATGTGCGGGAACGTGAAGGTGATGATCTGCCCGGCATAGCTCGGATCGGTCAGAATTTCCTGATATCCGGTGATAGCCGTGTTGAAACACACTTCCGCGACGGCCGACCCCGTTGCGCCAACCCCCATGCCGCGGATCACCGTGCCGTCGTCCAATACGAGGCAGGCGGTTGCAACCGGGTCGCTCCAAGGTTTCGGACTGGTTTTGAGATCGGTCATTGCCGGATTTGCTCGCGTTTTCGTGGGCCGCGCGCGTGCCGTGCCGCGCTAGGGGCGTGCAAGGTTCCAGAACGCTGCCCAAGTTGAAATTCGGCCGGACCCTAGGCGAAGGCCGGAAGGAGGTCAATTGTGCCCAAATGCGCGCCTCTCCCGGTGTTTTGATGCCTATCGGCTTGAACGGGGGCCGCGCGCGCCCTACACCCTCGCTTGAGGATTAAGGAGTTTACACATGCGTGCCCAGATTTCGAGCGACCTGAAAGATGCGATGAAGTCCGGCGCGAAGGTCAAGGTTGGCGTTTTGCGCTTGATCAACGCCGCCATTCAGACGGCCGAAATCGAAGCCAAGAAGACCATCGATGAGGCCGCCGTGCTCGCTGTGATGACCAAGATGGTGAAACAGCGCCGCGATTCCATCGAGCAATTCACCAATGGCGGGCGCGCCGATCTTGCCGATGTCGAAAAGGCAGAAATCGCAATCATCGAAGGCTACTTGCCCCAGCAGATGGATGACGGAGCTGTAGCGGCCGCCATTAAAGCTGCTCTTGCGGAAGCGGGTGCAGCGGGGCCTAAGGACATGGGCAAGGTTATGTCCGTTTTGAAGGCAAAGCACGCCGGGCAAATGGATTTCCAGAAGGCGAGTGCGGCAGTGAAGGCGGCTTTGGGGTAGAGATCCCCATGCGCCTCATCGAATATCCCTAAGCTCCTTGTATTGATCTCGCGAGCCTACATCCAATCCTCGATCGCAAGGCCGGGCACGCGCCCGAACTCGCGTGTGTTTGAGGTGACGACGATTAAGTTCCGGCTCAACGCGTGCGACGCAATCAAAGTATCGAGCGGGCCGATCGGTGTTTTGCGAAGTTCCGTCCTAACCCGTCCGTAGGTGGCTGCGGCCTCGGGATCAAAATGCAGAACGCCAGCCAACCTGCCGACGTATAATTCGATCTCATCGAGATTGTCAGAAACGCGCTGAGAATTCTGGGCGCCAAAGTGCAACTCTGCAAGAATGATGCTCGAAATGCAGAGCTGCTTTCCGTGCCGGTTGAAGCGGCCGGCGATCGCGTCTGTTGCCTTCGCACGCATGGTGCGGATGCACATGTTCGTATCGAGCATGTAACGTAGCATGTTAGCGAGCCCTTAGGATCAATCGAATGGCTCGCGCTCTTCGAAGGTGCCCTGGTCGCGATCCACAAGGAAGTCGTCCGATAGCTTCGATATGCGCGCGAAGTATGAATCCCACCTGTGCCCAACAGGTGTGATGATCCGGCTGTTGCCGATCTTGATGATCTCGACCTCGCGAACGCCTTCGGGGAAGGCAACGTCCTTCGGAAGCCGCACGGCCTGGGTCTGATTGCTCTTGAACAGCTTGGTTTTCGTGACCATCGCGCACCTCGTATATACTTACGTATATACATCGGACTGTGCCTTGTCAATTTTCTGCCGCCGGCGGGTCGCCCTTGCCCCTGTGAATTACGGGGATTGGCGCCAACCGCGTTGGTTACCCAGCGCGCTATCCCAGCGCGCTATGCATTGTGCATAGAGTGAAGGATTAGCGATTCGTAGCGGGACCATTAACGCGTGACCGGACGGTTTACACCACAGCTTTTGGACGAGATCCGCGCCCGGCTGTCCGTCAGCCAGGTTGTGGGCCGGAAAGTTGCGCTCAAAAAAGCCGGACGCGAGTATCGCGGCCTCTCGCCGTTCAAGACCGAGAAGTCGCCGTCTTTCTTCGTAAATGACCAGAAGGGTTTTTATCACTGCTTTGCCTCCGGCGAGCACGGCGACATTTTCACGTTTGTGATGAAGACCGAGGGGCTCGATTTTCCCGAAGCAGTTGAGCAGCTCGCGGCAGAAGCCGGTGTTCTGCTGCCGAAAAAGGAAGACTACAATCCCGAGCGCGAAGACCAGCGCGACCGGCTCTACCGGCTGCTGGAAGTGTCCGCGCGATATTTCGAGGAAAGTTTGCGCGGCGGCTTGGGCGGGGAAGCGCGCCGCTATATCGACAAACGCGGTCTTGTACCTGCGACCGTTGCCGCATTCCGGCTAGGTTTTGCGCCCAATTCGCGATCCGCGCTGAATGCCCACTTAAAAGGCGAAGGCTTCAGCGACGCCGATATGGCGACGTCCGGCATGCTCATCGCGGGCGACGATATCCCCGAGCCCTATGACCGGTTCCGCAATCGCGTCATGTTCCCGATCCTCGATCTCAAGGGCCGTGTAATCGCGTTCGGCGGACGCGCGCTCGAAAAGGATGCGCCGGCCAAATACTTGAACTCGCCGGAGACGCCGCTTTTCCACAAAGGCCACGTCCTCTTCAACGCGACGCGCGCAAGGCCAGTTGCCCACGATAAAAACCGCGTCATTGCGGTTGAAGGCTACATGGATGTCGTGGCGCTTTACGAGGGCGGATTTCACGAAGCCGTCGCGCCGCTTGGCACGGCCCTTACCGAAGATCAGGTAAAATTGCTGTGGCGCATGGTTCCCGAACCAACGCTCTGCTTCGATGGCGATAGCGCTGGCAAGAAGGCCGCCTTCCGCGCTATCGATACGGCCCTCCCGCATCTCAAGCCCGGGCACAGCCTGAAATTCGCGTTCTTGCCCGATGGGCTCGATCCCGATGATCTGATCCGCCAGCAAGGCACGGCGGCGATGTCGGCAATCCTCGATAAGACGAAACCTTTGATCGATGTGCTCTGGGAGCGGGAGACCTCGGCGCAGCCGCTCGAGACACCCGAACAGCGCGCCTCGCTCGAAGCGCGGCTGCGCACACTCTCCAGCAGCATTGCCGATCCGCTGGTCCGCATCCACTACGAGCGCGAACTGCGTGACCGGCTTTTTCAGCTGGGACGGCGCGGCCCAGGGTCTAGGAGCACTGGCACCTACGTCGGTTCCTACGTTTCGGGTGGCCAAGGTCCGGGTGGGGGCCGCCGCGGGAGTTATGGTGGCCAGTCACGGCAGGCCGCCACCCCCGATTGGCGCCAGCGCGAGCGCCAGCGGCTAAGTGACCGCCCTCTGCGTTTTCAGCCGCCGCCGCCCCCTCTTGGCCTGGCCAGCCCCGAACTCACCAGCATCATGAATGCACCGCCCGCGCGCGAGGCCCTGATACTAAAGATTATTCTCAATCATCCCTGGCTGATCGATCAGTATTCCGAAGCTTTGGCCGAACTTTCTTTCACCGCCCAGGCACTCGAGGCGCTGCGCGACGAAATCCTCAATCTGCATGCAACGACGAATTCCCTTGACTCTTCAACTCTGCGCACCCAATTGAGCAAAACTGGGGTTTCCAAAGTGGTGGACCTCGTCGCGCGAACGATTACGCACACAAGCGACCGTTTTGCCGAGCCAGAGGCGTCCACCACTGACGTTGAAACCGGATGGCGCCATATCTTGGCGCTGCATCAACGTCATGGCAATCTTGAGCACATGCTTAGGAGGGCCGAAGAGGCGTGGTGCAGGGATTGCACGCAAGAGGCTTGGGCCCGGTTGTCGGACATCCAGCATCAAATCGCAGTCTTAGGCGCAGTGGAACATTTGGATAACACCGAGCATCACCATGTTGAAGTGGTGGATCAGACAGTGAGTCAAACGGTGAAACGCGCAAGTTAATACGAATTTGCCGCCTCAACGCCCCGGCCAGACCGCGTCTGGCGGGGGTGAAGAGCCGGCAGCACAGAAACCGCTTCTGCACCCTATAGGTAGAGGCCCCTGGTTGATTTTGAAGGATAGCGATGGCACGCGCACAGCAGGCAACGCAAAAGACCGACGATCAGACCCCGGCTGCGGGCGAAACCCCTGACCGCGACAGCCCGCTTCTCGATCTCTCCGATCAAGCGGTTAAAAAGTTGCTTAAGTCGGCCAAGGCCCGCGGTTACGTCACCCTCGATCAGTTGAACGCAGTGCTGCCCTCCGAGGAAGTTTCCTCTGAGCAGATCGAAGATATCATGTCGATGTTGTCCGACATGGGCATCAACGTCGTCGAAACCGATGAAGGCGAAGAAAAAGAAGAAGGTGCCGAAGACGCTCCCGACGAAGAAGAGAGCCGCGCGCTCGTGGCCTCCCAGAATGCCCTCGTCAAAGCCGAAACTGAGGCTGAGCCTTCCGAGCGCACTGACGATCCCGTGCGCATGTATTTGCGCGAAATGGGTTCCGTCGAGCTTCTCTCACGCGAAGGCGAAATCGCCATCGCCAAGCGCATCGAGGCTGGCCGCGAAGCCATGATTGCGGGCCTGTGCGAAAGCCCTCTTACTTTCCAGGCCATCATCATCTGGCGCGACGAATTGAACGAAGCCAAGATTTTGCTGCGCGACATCATCGATCTCGAAGCAACCTACGAGGGGCCTGAGGCCAAATCTCCACCCGCTGTTGGCGGCGAAATCGAGATTGCCGCTCCCCCCGCCCCCGTCCCGGGCGCTCCATCCGCCGAAGGCGAAGGCAGCGACGACGACGACGAATTCGAAAACGCTATGTCTCTTGCCGCCATGGAAGCCGAGCTCAAGCCGAAAGTGCTGGAGACGTTCGACAAGATTGCCGGCACCTACAAGAAGCTGCGCAAACAGCAGGACAAGAAACTCGAGCAGCAAGTGGCAGGCGAACAAGTCACGCGCCAGCAGCAGAAGGCTTACGAAAAACTGCGCGAAGAAATCGTCAGCGACGTGAAGTCGCTGTCGCTCAACAACAATCGTATCGAGAGCCTCGTCGAGCAGCTGTACTCCATCAACAAGCGCTTGATCGGTCTCGAAGGCCGCCTTATGCGTTTGGGCGACAGCTACGGCGTGCCGCGCCAATCCTTCATCGACGAATATTTCGGCAACGAGCTGGACCAGACCTGGCTCGACCGCATGGGCACCAACGGCAAGAAGTGGACGCAGTTCGTCAAGCACGAGCGGCCGCAGATTGAAACCATTCGCGGCGACATTCACCAGCTCGCGACCGACACGGGGCTTGAAATCCTCGAGTTCCGCCGCATCGTCAAAGCGGTGCAGAAGGGCGAACGCGAAGCACGCCAAGCTAAGAAAGAAATGGTCGAAGCCAACTTGCGCCTCGTCATCTCGATTGCGAAAAAATACACCAACCGCGGATTGCAGTTCCTCGATCTCATCCAGGAAGGCAACATCGGCCTGATGAAGGCCGTCGATAAGTTCGAGTACCGCCGCGGTTATAAGTTTTCGACCTATGCCACGTGGTGGATCAGGCAGGCCATCACGCGCTCCATCGCGGATCAGGCGCGCACCATCCGCATCCCCGTGCACATGATCGAGACAATCAACAAGATCGTGCGCACGTCTCGGCAGATGCTGCACGAAATCGGCCGCGAGCCGACGCCCGAAGAGTTGGCTGAAAAGCTCGCTATGCCTTTGGAAAAAGTGCGCAAGGTTTTGAAGATCGCCAAGGAGCCGATCTCGCTTGAAACGCCGATTGGTGATGAGGAAGATTCGCACCTGGGCGATTTCATCGAAGACAGGAACGCCATTCTGCCGATTGAAGCGGCGATCCAGTCCAACTTGCGCGAGACGACGACGCGCGTGTTGGCGTCCCTTACGCCGCGCGAAGAACGCGTCTTACGCATGCGCTTTGGCATCGGCATGAACACCGACCACACTTTGGAAGAGGTTGGCCAGCAGTTCTCCGTGACGCGCGAACGTATCCGCCAGATCGAAGCTAAGGCGCTGCGCAAGCTCAAGCATCCGTCGAGGTCAAGGAAGCTGCGCTCGTTCCTCGATAACTGATGCGGAAGCCGCGATGCCGACGATAGCTTATTTTTACGGCATCGCGATCAGCATGTACTTTGACGACCACAATCCTGCGCACTTCCACGCGAAGTATGGCCGGGCGAAAGCTCTATTTCGGATATCCGACGGCCAGATCATTGCTGGCGAGTTACCGCCAACTGCGGCGCGCATGGTGCGCGATTGGGCTCTAGGTCATAGACTCATTAAATCGCATCCAAATTCGAATTGCAGCAAGTTTGACTAATGCCAGAAAGTTGGCGTCGTGCTTGTCGAAGCGTGTCGCAACGGCACGATAATGCTTGATGCGATTGAAGAACCGCTCGACGCGGTTGCGCAGCTTATAGACG
>JANOKW010000008.1:0-21824 GCA_031419475.1 Hyphomicrobium sp.
CCCCTTTCCGCGCTGCCATCCGTGCGCTTTGAGGAAGTTCGCGGTCGACGCCAAAACGTCAGCCGAACTGTTGACGAGATCGCGCCGTCCGTTGCCGTCGAAATCAACCGCATATTTGACGTAAGCGTCGGGCAAAAATTGCGTCTGGCCGATTTCACCCGCCCATCCGCCCTTGAGTTGGGCGACAGACATGTCACCGCGATCAATGATTTTCAAAGCGGCTAAGAGTTCTTTTTCGAAAAACGTCGAGCGGCGGCAGTCGTAGGCAAGCGTCGCCAGCGAACGGACAATCGACATATTGCCGCCGCGCTGCGCGCCATATGCGGTTTCAAGACCCCAGATGGCGACGATAACGGCGCCCGGCACCCCGTAGCGTTTCTCAATCGCGCTTAAGGTGCTGCCGTGCGTTTGCATTAGCCGGCGGCCCTTGGCGATCATGCCGCCGTCAACGCGGCGCGCGTAGAACTGTTCGAACGAGAGCTTGAACGAATGCTGGTTGCGATCGAGGCGAATGACTTTGGAATCGTAGCTGATGCCGTTTAATGCCCCGAGCGCGCCGTTTGAGATGCCTTGACCGGCCGCGCGCTGTTTGAAGGCGCCAACCCAGGCATCGAACCCGCCCGGACCATTGCCGCATGAGGCCGCGTTGGCGGAAGATGCCGATGTGGCGAGCGATAATGTTGCACCCATAGCCACGACTAAGGCCACGACGCTTCGACGCAACAGAATTGTCATTTTGCAGCTCCTAAAATCAAATTACGTCAACGCGCGTCGCCGCACTCCAGGGTCTGTCCGGTTCTGATTGAATCACGGACAGACCCTTCCCATCCCCGTTCCCCCGCAAGGGGACTTCCAAGTAGTCGCGCGGGGACAGGCTTTTTCCGGAAGCACTCTAGCGCAGGTCTCGACGGGAGTGTGATTGCGAGGGGAGGCGCATCGCCGCGCACCCCCGCCCCATCCCGCAAAACACATTCTCCCGGAGCCGGTGGGCTCCAGGAGCCGGTGGGCTTCAAGAGCCGGTGGAAAACGGCCACACTGAGGTTGGTGGGGCAAGGCGTTGAAGTGACATAATCTTCGGCAATAGAGATTCGCTTGAAGCGCCACCATGGCACCGCGCGTACGTGGTGTCTCGTGTGCATGCGTTGGGCGCGTGCTATAGTTTGTGCCCGTACTTTTCCGAGGCTTCCCCCGATGCCGAACAATCGTCCTCCCATACCACCCAACGGGGCTCCGCCGCCCTTGGCGACCTATCGCCCAAGTGCTGAACGCGGCCCGGTTCCGCCGCAAGCGCGCCGCGGTCCGCCAACTCCTGGACAACCACGCGGGCCAGCCGGACGCCAACCGCCGCCGCGCCGCCGTGGGGGCGTGCTGACGTTCCTGCTTGGAACTCTCGTGCTGCTCGTCGCGCTTGCAGGCGCGGGAGCGGCTTACCTCGTGCTCAATCCGCCGAGCGATTTGATCCGCCAGACACTTGCCGATCAAGTGAAGGAGAAAACCGGGCGCGATCTCCTGGTTGCAGGACCGGCTTCGTTTTCGTTCTGGCCAGGACTTGGCGTGTCGCTCAAAGACGTGACGCTCTCAGGCCCGCCGGGTTCGCCGCATAAGGTCGTCACGATGGCCGGCCTCGACGTCAACATCAAAACCATGCCGCTGCTTCAAAGGCAGGTCGAAGTGCGCCGCCTTGTGCTGAAAAAGCCGGTATTTGATTTCCGCGTCGATAAGCAAGGCCGCAAAAATTGGCAGCTCGCGGACGCGGGCACGCCCATTCGTTATGCGCAAGCAGCCACACCTCAGCCTGCCACCGGCGCCGCGCCAACGGCAACAGACACAGCCCCTCCCGCCGCCGCATCCGACAACCCGGCACTCGCCGCCAAGCTTGCGCAGATCAAACACGTGCAGCTCGGAGACGTGCGGATCGAAGACGGTACGTTGCGCTTTACTGACGAGCGTACGGGCAAGACGCAGCAGGTTACGGCCGTGAATATGCAGGTCGCGATGCAGTCGCTCAATAGTCCCGTGACGGCGAAAGGCGACCTGGCGTGGCAGGGCGAAAAGATCGACTTCGACAGCAAACTCTCCACCATCAAAATGGTGCTTGAAGAAAAACCGGCACAGCTCGTCTTCAAGGCCGACAACCGCAACCTCAACGCAAATTTTGACGGCGTGGTCCTGATCAAAGATGGGGCTGATCTTGAAGGCAAGATTTCCGCCAAGTCGGAATCGGTCAAGTCGCTGGCCAAGTGGCTGGGCAGCACGCTGCCGCCTGTATCAGGCTTTGGCCCGCTGTCGCTTGCGGGAACCTTGAAGACCAACGGCAACGTGACCAGTCTGTCGAGCGCCAGCTTCGGTCTCGACGGTGCGACAGGGACCGGCGCGGTGACGGTCACGACGGGCGGTGTCAGGCCTGCGGTACAAGCTACGCTCAAGATCTCCGAGCTGGACCTTAACAAGTACATGATCGGCGCAGCAGGGGCCGCGCGGGCACCGCTGCCGGTGACAAAGCCGACAGCAGCCGGCGCGCCTGCAAAGCCGCGCGAGCCGGCAGGCGCAAAAAGTGGCGATGCTATCGAAGAGCTTCTGCAAGTGCCAGCGGGCGGGCCAAAAGTGCATGGCTACACGGAACGCGCGGGCTGGTCGAAAGAGCCGCTGAACCTCACCCTCTTTGGCGTGGTGGATGCCGACGCCAAACTGCAGATCGGCCGCCTGCTCTATCAAGACATCAAGGTCGGGCAAACAGCATTGACGGTCGCGCTCAAGAACAAGGTCATGAAGACGGCGTTCGACAACGTGCAGCTTTACGAAGGGCAAGGCTCCGGCTTCCTCAATGTCGATGGTACGGGTAAAGCCGCGCAAGTCGGCGCCAACTTCGTGCTCGACGGACTTTCGGCGCTGCCGTTCCTCAAGGACGCGGCCGACATGGAGTGGCTGGCGGGCAAGACCAAACTTACGCTGCAGATTGCAGCCCAAGGCGGCAGTCAATTGCAACTGGTCGAAACGCTGAACGGCAAGGCCGACTTCGCCTTCGCCAACGGCGCAATTGTCGGCTTCAACTTGCCAGGCGCCATCCGCGGTATTTCGCAAGGCAAACTCTCGGGCCTGAAGAAAGCGCCTGCTGAAAAGACCGACTTTAGCGAGTTGGCCGCAAGCTTCACGATTGCCAACGGCATCGCCCAGAATCAGGATTTGAAGTTGACGAGCCCTCTGTTGCGCGTCTCGGGTGCGGGCGCGATCCAACTGCCGCCGAAAACCGTCGACTACACAGTGAAGCCGAAACTGGTCGCGAGCCTCGAAGGTCAGCAAGGTACCGCCGATCTTTCAGGCCTCGAAATTCCGGTCAGAATCAGCGGTCCGTGGGACAAGCCGAAGTTTGAGCCCGATCTCAAAGGCGTGCTCGCCGACCCCAACAAGGCGATTGAAGCGGTGAAGCAGCTCAGCAAGCAGTTCAAAGGCAAGAGCGCCAAGGAAATTGCCGACGAGTTGCTCGGCAAAAAAAGCGCGGGCGGTGCGACAGGCTCGACGGGCACAACGGCGAAAGCGAAAGAGCTGCTGAAAAATCTCTTGAAGCCGCAATAACCGGCCATTTCCGGGCAAATTTGCGCACTCCACGCGGCGCCCAAAATGTGTCTGGAAAGCGCCGAACTTTTCGCGCTGGCGCCGCTCAAGAACGCCCAAGTGAACCTGCTGTTAAAGCAGCGTAAACATGCGAAAAAAAATTTTTGCCCCAGGGGAAAAAATATCTTGCGTAGGGGGGGCATTGGCCCCATATGCATTCGTTCTCGTCTGTCCACCTGCCAACTGGTCGAGGTTTTCCAAAACCGAAGAGGCAAGGAGCGGATGAGTCAAACGCTGTCTACTGGTTGGGGAGGGTCACATGGCCTTTAATGACACCCTCTTCCAATTGGGGATGGACTTGACTCGTTCAAGCACCGCCCAAGAGGAAGATCATTCGTACGACGTTGCATCCGTTTCGCGCCAGGAGACTGCTGAAGTCTCGCCTGCAAACGGGTTTAGGTTAGAAGGACGTAATCTCTATATCGACCTGCACGGCGCTCAGCGCCTTTCCGACGCCAAATCGGCCGAGCGTGCGCTCAGAATCGGTTTGGACGAACTCGGGAAGCCGGTGACGAGCCTGCGTGTCAGCCGGCTGGTGGCGGACGGGACGCTTTCGGGCGTCGCGGCGCTAGGATGCGGCCACCTGTCGATCCACGCGAACCCGGTGACGGGTTTCATCGCGGTCGATGTGCGTGACTGCAGCTCGCTTGACCCGCACGCGGCGATGTTCGCACTTGCCGACGCCTTTGGTGCTCGCGAAGCCGCGATCCAGAAGTCGCGTTGCTCGGACGTCGTGTTTCTGCCGGCCGTGGCGATTGCCGCCAAGTTCGCAACCAAGCCGCGCAAAACGCTACGGGCAAAGAGCCAGGCGAGAGCGGCGTAAACCGCGAAGCCTAAACTCCCAAGCCCCGCCAGAGACACAAGCCCGCGTGCTCGGAGAGATCCGAGCGCGCGGGTTTTTTTGTTTTTAAGGTATTGAAATCTGGGGACCAGATTTGCGCGGTTTCATTGGGGATCAAGGCAGGTGGGGGCGTTGGGCATAGGATAGATCAGTCGAGTAGGTCGAGCTGCGGATTCATAACGGGTTGAAATCGGGTGAACTGACTCTTGGTGAAGTCGAAATGTTGAATCTGGAATTGGGGCGGGTAGTGTTTGGTTGGCACGGTGAAGGTGGTTAGTTTCGATTGCGCGAGCATGTCAGCGAAGACCTTGCGCTTGTGCAATGCAGCCCCCGGGGCGAGGTGGCGCCCGTTCATCTCGTAGGCGATGACTCCTGTCATGAGATCAGTAGCTTGGATGAGTCGACTCGCTTCTGAGCGAACGAATTTGACACTTTTGAAAGGACCATCCGGCGCGTTAAATTTGGTTTTGTATCGATTATTGAGCGATGAGCGGGTGCGGATGTCCGAGCGCTCGTCTCCATCCGGAGAGTCAATGTAAACAAAGTAATCGACGGACCCGCCAACTTGCTCGGCCATATTGAATACCAGCGTAAATATGAATTTGGCTATCACATCCTCCATGGTCTCGCCGTTATCACGGTCACGGATGATGTGTTGGCGTTCGACGATAATGGACCGAAAGCGCATCCGCCTCGGCTTGTTTTGAGTGAACGATATGAGTGTTGTGCCCACCGTGCAGTAAAGCGGGACGAGCAGACTGCTGTTCTTGAACTCTTTCCAATGAATTTCTTTGTCGGGGCGCTGTTGGTGGGACGCCACCAGTTGGTTGATCTCAGAAGCGATCGCAGCCGCTGATTTGTTTTCACAGAGCATTGCACCCACGGCGAAGTAGGTATCGTTCTTGGAGCTTTCATCGACGTAGATGTGAAATACTTGGCGTTTTTTGGACATCGTTGGTTTGGTAACGTCTGTTTGAGGAAGGCTCGTACGACTAGGCTACCACAATCCGAGTGGCCCACACAGAGTCGCAACAGCGCGAATTGCAAAAGACAAATTGCACCCTTGAGTAATTTCCGCTTTCACTCTCCTACCTCGCTTGCTAGCGAGGGTGCGACTTCCGAACTTCACTCAATGTCGTAACTCCCGTAACGTGCACCAACAAATCTATCCCCCTCCCCCCCCAGTAAACTCCGGTTATACTTTGCCCCATGAAAACAGCGATCTCCATTCCCAACAGGCTTTTCAAAGAGGCCGAACGCGAAACCAAGCGTCGCGGTGTTTCGCGCAGCAAGTTGTACCAGGAAGCGCTGATGCGGGGCCGGGGACGCAAATGGAGTGTACTTGTGCGCGTAAACCCAAACGACCCGCTTTCCCGGAAACCGCGACAGCGTGCAGAGCACGCACGCGGTTATCCGGGACCTTCACAAGCCTCATTCTGGTGAAGATCCCGGATAACCGTGGGTTCGAAAGTCCGCACAATCATTTAACGCCAAGGGCCACGGCTTCCGGGAACGCGTGTCATGAGAGTGAGCGCTTCTTTTCCGCATCTCTGCCAGATCATTGGCGGACGCTTGTCGTGGATCCCGTTCGTGACTCCGCCCGTAAATCACGGGCGGCAACGGGATGACAGAGGTTGGGGGATTCGGCGCAATAGAGAGCCGCCGAAGACCTTGCCCCCCTTCCCCTCCGGTATTACTGAGGTTATACTTCTTCCATGAAAACAGCCATTTCCATTCCCGACAAGCTCTTTGCCGCGGCCGAGCGCGAAGCCAAGCGGCGCGGCGTTTCGCGCAGCAAGTTGTACCAGGAAGCGCTTGAAAAACTCATCGCCAAAAAGCGCGATGACGAGGTGAGCGACGCACTAACCCGCTCGTACAAGGCCTCGCCCGAACCGGACGACCCCTTCATGGAGCGGATAACCGCGCGGACGATGGCGCGTGTGGAGTGGACCGATGAAAAGGGGCGAAATCTGGTGGGCAGACGTGGGCGAGCCAAGCGGATCGGAACCCGGGTTTCGAAGACCCGCAGTGATCGTGTCGGCAAATAGCTTCAATAAGGCGCCAATCAACACCCTCATCGTCGTATTTCTGACGACGAATGCAGCGCGAGCCGGGGACCCCGGCAACGTGTTGTTGAAAAGGCGTCAGACAGGGCTGTCGCATGATTCCGTCGCGAACATCACGCAACTTGGCACTGTCGATAAACGGCTGTTGACCGAGCGCGTTGGGCGGCTTTCCGATGAGGTGATGGCTGAGATTGATACCGGGCTGCGCCTCGTCCTCGCGCTTTAGACCTTTTGACAATCTCGCGCCGATCCGGGTGACGGTGAGCGTCGCGCGATTCGTAGGTCGGGCTCAACCCACTTGTGAAGCCCGACTGATCTTGCGCGGAACGTCGGGCTTCGCGAGAAAGTGCTCAGCCCGACCTACAATGCCCGCCGCCTCGCCCTATAAATGCCCGCTCTCCGCGTCCGCCGTGCCTTTGATGACTTCCTTGCGGCGCGCGCCGGGTGTCACCAGCAGCGACGACCCGGCATCTTTCGGCAGCGTTGCGTAGAGGACAGCCGACAACGCGGCGATCACCGAGATCAAGATAAACACCGGCGGGAAGTGACCTGGGGCGAGACTATCTCCACCCTGCGTCCGCTGCATCAACTCCAGGCCCAACGCCGCAACCGACACGCCGACAGCGCCGGAGAGTTCCTGTCCGACTGAGACGAAACTGGTGGCGCGGCTCAGTTTCTCGGGCGGAATGTCGGCGTAACAAATCGTGTTGATGCTGGTGAACTGCAGCGAGCGCGACAGGCCGCCGATAAAGAAAATCGCCGTCATAACGAGCGCCGGAGTTGCATCGGTGAAGAATGCTGGCATAGCTGAAAACGCCGCTGCAAGGAGCGCGTTGTAGATCAGAATATTGCGATAGCCGAAGCGGCGCAGAATGCTGGCCGCTTGGATTTTCATGAACATGGCGCCAAAGCCGGTTGCGAAGGTCAGCAGCCCAGATTGGAACGGCGTCATGCCGAAACCCATTTGGAACAGCAGCGGCAGCAGGAACGGCGCGGCGCCAATGGCGATGCGAAACATGAAGCCGCCAACGACCCCCGATAGAAACGTTGGCACGGCGAGCAGCTTCAAATCAATCAGCGGCGCTTGAGCCCGCAGAGCGTGTGGCACATAGAGAGCCAAGAGCAGCGCGCCACTTATCAGCAAAGCCAGCACGACATTGCCACTGACGAAGTCGAGGCCAAGCAGCGTCGCGCCAGTCAGGAACATGGAGAGACCCGGACCAACGAGGAGAAAACCTTTCATGTCGAAGCGGTCGGGGTTGCCGTCGCGCACGTCGGGGATGAAGCGCGTGATCAGCATCATGCCCAACACGGCGACGGGAATATTGATCCAGAAAATCCAGCGCCAATCGAAATAGGTCGAAATGAATCCGCCGAGCAGCGGGCCCACCACGGGGCCAAGGAGAGCCGGGATCGTCAGCCACGCCATGGCGCCGATCATTTCCTCGCGTGGGATCGTCCGTAAAACGATCAAGCGTCCCACCGGCATCATCATGGCCCCGCCAATACCTTGGAGCACGCGCGCGGCGACCAGCGAGCCCAGGCCTTGCGCCATGCCGCAGGCGATTGAACCCAGCGCGAACACGGCCATGGCGGCGCGGAACACTGTCTTTGGCCCATAGCGATCCGCGACCCAGCCGGACGCTGGAATGAAGACGGCGAGCGCCAGCAAGTAAGATGTGAGGGCGAGCTTCAGGTGAATAGGATTGAGGCTAAGGTCCTTGGCAATCTCCGGCAACGACGTCGCAAGCACGGTCGCGTCGAGGTTCGCCATGAACAGGGCGGTGGCGACGATGAGGGGAATGGTGTTTCGGGTCAGGGCGGAGATCATATGACGTTTCTAGCATAACTCTTTTTTTGCAGGTCGTGCGAGCACGCTCATTAACGCGTCTTTCAGCATATTGGCTCCAACGTACGGGCTGATGGCAATGAGACGTTCGGCCGTCACAATTCTGCCCTTGAGGGTGCCGAAAGTAATCCCGTCGCCTACGGGCGAGCGAACCGGACGATTGTCGCTCGATCGATACAAGTAACGGGGAAAATGGGGTCTTTCCGGCACGTCTACGGCGATGCTGGACTAGAGTAGTTGAGTAACACGTGACAGCGTACATCAAATTCATCGCACATCGCGCCTTTTGCACGCCGTTGCGTCTCGCAGCATTGGCTGTGCTTGGCACCTCGACATTCGCGGCTGCGGAGCCTGAAGCCCTTTCGGGTCGAGCGTTGCGCGCGGCCGTCGCCGGTTCGACCGTGGAAATCGACACGCCGATCGGCACCAAAGTTCCCGTCAAATACGGCGCGGACAATTCGGTTTCAGGAGAAGCTGGCAGCGTTGCGTTTTTCCTAGGGTCGGCCGCCGATACGGGCCGTTGGTGGGTGGCGCAAGACTTGCTCTGTCATCGTTGGAACATCTGGTTCAAGGCTGAGAAGACCTGCCTAAAGATTACGCGCGACGGCGACAAGATCACTTGGCTGCGCGACGATGGCGACAGCGGCACAGCGACGATCATGCCGAAAGCGCCTATGCTTGCAGCGCGCGAATTGTCGAAACGTAAATCGACTCTTGGCGGGCCGGTTGACACGATGCCTGCGCCGGTTCGTGTTGCCGTGCCCGCCCCTCTTCCTCAACCTGTTGTAGAAGCGGCCGAGGAAGCGCCAGTAACCGAACAAGTCACTGAACAAATCACCGAACAAGTCACCGAACAAGTCTATGAGCCGGCCGCGCACACCCCGCCCGAGAGCGCAGTGCCAGATAAAGTTAGCGTTCAAGCTCGAGTCCAAGCAATGCCAAAGCCCATCGTCAAAACGGTCAGACAGGCTGCGTTGCAAACTGAAGAGCCAATTGCACCGCGTACTGCGGCACCAGTCGTGAAACAGAAAGTCGCGCAGAAACCCACCAAGCGCAGCGTTGCGCGCGCGGCGAATGAAGCGCCGACTTTCTGGGTCTACGGCGTGGCGCAAGACGACGTGCTGAACGTGCGCATGGGGCCGTCAGCCGAGACCGACGTTGTCGGCGCTATTCCGCCCGCAGCGCGCGGCATTCGCATGGCGGGCGCGTGCGAGGGCATGTGGTGCCTCGTCGAGTTCGGCGGCAATCGCGGCTGGGTGAACCGGAGTTATCTGGTTTATGAAGTGCCGGGGCAAGTTGCGGCAAGGTAAGGCAGCAGGCAATCGGCAATCCCCGCCTTCGCGGGGACCAATCGGCAATCGAAGGCTTGCAGGTTTCGGCGGGTTGGCAATAGTCCATCCGCAACGTCATCCCCGCGTCGCGCTAGCGATCGTTGCGTAGCAACGACAGGCGGGGACCCGTCCAAATATCTGCCAGCTACGAAACTTTTTCTCCCGCCACTCGAATTGAACGCAGCCAAGCCCGACGCCTGGACAGATCCCCGCCGTATTTCTTGCGCGCATGAGCGCGCAAGCGCGGGGATGACGATAAACTCGATGCTCCGTCCAATTTTCAGTTTTCGGTGAAAAGACCAAATTTATCTACTGACATTCGATTTAAGCAATTCTGCAACTCGCGCTGCGGCTGCCTCATGCCCCAAAGCCGCCGCTTGTTCGAAAAGCGCAAGAGGCTTTTCCAGTCGTTGACGCGACTTTAGCCATCGTGATTTTTCGCGATGCAGACATTTCTCCGCCTCTTGAAATAGTTGGTCCGCTTTGCCTTTTTGTCGGGCCGCGTCGATTGCATGTCGAATGCCACAGTGGAACAGACCACCGACTACGCCACCCACTGCTAGTGCGAGACTATGCTGAATATAAACGCCGGTCTGAAAGAGACTACTCAAATTGTCCAGACCGACTTGCCAATCTGCGACGGTCAACATGCCCAACGCTGTTGCGACGGCGGTGGTTCCAGACTTGTGAAATTCATACTTTGAGGAATAAATCGCAAATGCGATCAGTGCTGCTGGAACTTTCAGTATTCCGAACAAGGGTACGAAGATGCCAACAAAATCGGCAATTTTGGGATTGTGCAAGAATGCCCCTAGGCTTGCCTGCAAATCGTCGAGGCCAACGCCTAGTCTACGAAATAGCCCGAAAACAACTTGTGTTCTGGCTTCGAGAAGTAATGCAAATTCCACAGGCGCCCCCTGGTCGCATGGTATGAGCAAATGATATGTGCCACGATCCTCGTCCCACAGACAAGTGGTTGGCGCTACTCCCTCCCCAACCCCTTCTTCTCCAGCTCTTCCAAATACCCCGCCCAGCGCTGATCTTTTTCGCGGCCGAGCAAGTGTAAGTAGCTCCAAGTAAAGAGGCCGGTGTTGTGGCCGTCATCGAAGCCGATGCGCGTCGCGTAGTTGCCGACCGGTTTCAAGTCGGCAATCTTGACGTTCTTCTTGCGCGGCACGGTTATGCGCTGTTCGGCCGAGTGTCCCTGCACTTCCGCCGATGGGCTCATGACGCGCAGCATTTCAGCTGGCAGTTCGAACGTGCGCCCGTCGGGAAAGGCGGCTTTGAGCGTCTTGCCGCCATCGGTGATGTCGAGAACGGGTGGCGGCGTGAGTGTGCCCTTGGCGCGCTCGACTTCGGTCCACACTTTCGCAGCGATCTCGCGATATATGCCGGCGTGCAGGCTTTCCGGTGCCGTCGCAACGATGGGGCGGCCGGTGTCGGATTTGACGCGGATGTCGATATGCAGCGGAATTTCGCCGAGGAACGGCACGCCGAGCTTTTGCGCTTCTTCGCGGGCGCCGCCGTGACCGAAGATATCGGAGCGCGTGCCGCAACTCGGACACTCGAAATAGCTCATGTTCTCGATAATGCCGAGCACCGGCACTTCGACGCGCTTGAACATGGAGAGTCCCTTGCGCGCATCGATCAGCGCCAAATCCTGCGGCGTCGAGACGATAACGGCACCTGACAAAGGAATAGTCTGCGAGATGGTGAGCTGCACGTCGCCCGTACCCGGCGGCATATCGACAACGAGCACGTCAAGATCGGGGCCGCCGCCTGCCCAGTCGGTATCGCGCAGCATTTGATTGAGGGCCGAGACGACCATGGGCCCGCGCCACACAACCGGCGTGCCTTCGTCAACGAGGAAGCCCATCGACATGACCTTGAGGCCCCAGCCTTCCATCGGCTTGATGACCTTGCCGTGCGCGACCTGCGGTTGGCCCGAAATTCCGAGCAAGCGCGGCTGCGACGGGCCGTAGATATCGGCGTCAACAATGCCAACCTTGAGACCGATCGACTGAAGCCCGAGCGCGAGGTTCGTAGCCGTCGTCGATTTGCCGACGCCGCCTTTGCCGGACGCAACTGCGATGACGTGTTTGACGCCCGCAATGCCAGCCGCCTTACCCATCGGGTTTGGAGCAGTTGCTTGAGCAGCCGCTTGGCGCGGGCCAGCGCCGTCTCCGGTGGTGCCTTTTGCGCGGGCGTCGGCAACGCGCTTGTGTTCTTTGAGGCTTGTCACTTCGGCGGTTGCTTTGCGCGCGCTACCTGGCGCTGCGTCAGCCGTCAAAACGGCGGTAACACCCGAGACGCCCTTGATCTCAGTCACGACAACTTCAGCGGCCTTGCGCAGATCTTCCAGTTCTACAGCGCGGGAGGCGGGCACCGTGATCGAGAAATAGACTCTGCCATCCTTGATCAGGATTTCCGAGACCATACCGAGATCAACAATGTTGCCTTCTAGGTCGGGGCCCTTGATACGCTTCAGTTTCGCGAGCACGTCGGCCTTGTCGAAAGCCATGAGAGTCTCCTTGAGGGATTGGCAGCGGGCGGGCACAAGGACCGCGCATTCTTCGAGGGTCAGATGCGGGTTTCAGAGGCTAAAAGCAAGGGGCAAGGGGTGGCGGCCTCGACGCAGGCAGGTGTGCTTTTGGGGGGAGGGACGTCTCAGGTGCCTCTACGCTTCAAGCGATCACGCCAATATTCCAGCCTGCGTTTCAAGTGCATGACGGCATAGATTGCCGCGACGTCTCCGCGTACCCCATAGACGAGCCCATAATCAACTACATAACAGGCACCGCCGCGCTCCGCCTGCAACCTTCTGCCAAGCGTTTGGATATTCCTGGATCTTGCGGCAAGCTTCTTCAACCTCGACCGCAAACTCGATGCCAAGGCTGGGTCGTTTCGATTCGTGATATCTGATGGCGTCCTGTATCTCGGCTTCCGCGACTGGGACGATCTCGACGATCATGTTTTCAGATATTTCGCGAGAACATCTGCGATTGGACGAGACGTCATCTCGCCCCGCTCATGAGCCGCAATGCGATCCTCGATCTCCTTCGCCCATTCGGCTTCGATCGCGGGATCGACTTCGATTGTTGCGAGCAGAAGCTCGGCCAGCTCTTCGCGTTCACGCTGCGTCAGCTGCTGTGCTTCTTCGAAAATGGTTTTGATGCGCTGGTTCATACTTTTCAGCCTAGTACCTTTCGGGTCCACGATCCAGGCAGCCCGCTCGTATTGGGCAAAGCGTAGTCAATCGAGGTCCCGGACTTGAACCGGGGCGAAGCACAGACCCAACATCAACCGGCAAGCTCGCGTAGACCACAATAGACACGCCAAGAATAGTGCAATAGCCCCGCTCTGCTCGCTTGCTCGGTTGCCGCCTACAAGGCGGGGCGTAATGCACCAAACCGCGAATGCCGGTGCCTGCTGCCTTCCGGCGCAATACGGCCCGTGTCCCGCCGCGCGACCACTTGGAAGCCCCCTGGCGGGGCAGGCGGCAAACCGATAGGTAGAGTGCAGTTCCGGGCCTATTGCGTCCTTCCGCCATTGCGCTAAATCACCTGAATGACATCAAACACTACCATCGCTGGCGTTATCCTCGCGGGCGGATCGGCACGCAGGCTCTTTCCAGACAGCCCACAAGGCGGCGACAAGGGCCTCGCCGATCTTGGCGGCCAACCCATGCTGGCGCACATCGTTGCCCGATTTAAACCCCAGGTCTCGCGCCTGATCCTCAACATCAATGGCCCGGCGGAGCGGTTTGCCGCGTTCGGGCTCGATATCGTTACCGACGAGGGCCCCGGCGAACATGGGCCTCTTGCCGGCCTCGTGGCGGCAATGGCTTGGGCGGCTCAAACCGGCGGCATGACCGCGCTGGCGACCGTCTCGACGGATGTTCCCTTTTTGCCGTCTGATCTCGTACGCCGGTTGGCTGCGGCGCGCGACGGTGAAACTGACCGGCCCGTTCTCGCGGTTTCGGCCGAGCGGCGCCACCCCACAATCGCACTTTGGCCGCTGGAGCTGGTGGGCGATGCCCGCGAAACACTGAAACGCGGCGAACTGAGTGTGGACGCTTTCGCCAAACGTCACGGCGCGATTGCAGTCTCCTTCCCAATGGGCAACATTGGCGGACGGACGGTGGACCCGTTTTTTAACGCCA
This sequence comes from Hyphomicrobium sp., assembly GCA_031419475.1. GTDB lineage: Bacteria > Pseudomonadota > Alphaproteobacteria > Rhizobiales > Hyphomicrobiaceae > Hyphomicrobium_B. The sequence continues at coordinate 13,862 of JANOKW010000008.1, forward strand.
ACACCCCGGACGATCTGGCAGCGGCCCGCGCGCTGCTCGCCGCCCAAAGCTGACAAAAATTGACCAGAGCTGAGAGGGACACAATGCCAGCCTCCAAAAAGCCACCACGCGTTGAAGCTCCCATGATCGGTGTTGCCGGGTGGTCGAACGCCGGAAAAACGACACTCATCGAAAAGCTGACAGCGCATTTCGCAAGTCGCGGCCTGCGCGTCGCCACGATCAAGCACACGCATCACAAATTCGAAATGGACAAGCAAGATAGCGATACGGCCCGCCATCGCCGCGCCGGCGCCAGCGAAACAGCAATCGTATCGGGCACGCGCGTTGCCGTCATCGAAGAGATCGACACGCGCGGCGAACCAGCGCTCAACGAAGTCGCGGCACGCTTGAAACCAGCCGACATCATTTTTGTTGAAGGCTATAAGTCGGCCGCCATCCCAAAGATCGAAGTGCGCCGCTCGGCCGTGGCCGCTGAACGGCTTCTCGCGGCAACCGATCCGATGGTCATCGCCATTGCCGCCGACTACGACATTGAGGGGCACGGAAAACCGGTTTTCGATCTCAACGACGTTGCAGGCCTCGCGAAGCTCATTGAGGAAACCTGCGGGCCGTTCGCAGCATTGCAGCAGCGGGCTTAATGTCATGGGGAAGCGCCGCCTGTACATGGCTCTCGCGCTTTTTCTCGCACCGTTGCAAGCAACCGCCCAAAGCAAAGATCCCCCGGTTCCACCGGGCCGGAACTCGGGCGGCGTTGCGGTGGCCGTGATCGGGCCGGGTCTCGACTACACGCTGCCCTATCTCGCGCAGATGCTCGCCCGCGATGGCGAAGGCGAGATCACGGGCTATGATTTCATCGATGAGGATCGCCGGCCATTCGAAGCAAAGGCTGCGGCAACCGAAATAGGCCCCGGAACGCGCGTTGCGCAAATCGTAACCGGCGAAGGGCAAGCGGCGACGCTCGTTGCCGTCAGAGCCAAAATGGACGACGCGGTGACACTCACCAAAGCCATCAAATTCGCCGCCCAAAGTCCGGCTCGCATCATCGCTGTCGATCGCGCCTTCGTGACACCCATCGACATGGAAATGTTCAACTCAGCGGCACATCACTACCGCGAAAACTTATTCATCGTCACGGCGGGAGACGGCGGCAATGATCTCGACAATGCGGTCGATGCACGCTTTGGCGCGAACTACCCGCGCGCCGCAAATCTACTCGTTGTCGCGGCGTGCGACCAAAAAGGTAACCTCTCGCCCAAATCGAATTGGGGCGCAGCGTCGGTCGACATTGCCGTGGATGTGGTTTCGCATTCTGTTGTCGAGGACGGCGCAAGCCTTCCCAAAGACCCAAACCTTTCGAGCATCGCGCTCGCGCGTGTTGCAGCACTGGCGGCACGGTTGCTCGCGGTTGAACCCCATATCCGTGGTGCGGCATTCAAGGAACGCATCGTCAGACTGGCAGGACCAATGCCGGAGCAAGAGCCCAAACGCACGCGGGCGGGCTTTATCGAAAGGCCTCGGCGCCATTTCTGGCTGGAGTAGGCTCACGCGCGCGGGGTTGGCGGGGCGGCTCGCCGCGCAACCAAAGAAGCCCTTGCTCTTGCACCCTTGCCCTTGCACTCAGGGACCCCGATGTTAGGATACAAGCACACCATGCCCTGGAGCTTTGATTTATGACGACTGACACCGCGCGCCCGGATTTTTCTACCCCCCTAATCGACCCGTTCGGCCGGGGCATCGAGTACTTGCGCGTGTCCGTCACAGACCGCTGCGACTTCCGCTGCGTCTATTGCATGTCGGAGCATATGAGCTTCCTGCCGAAAAAAGAATTGCTCAGCCTCGAAGAGCTCGACCGGCTATGCACGGCGTTCGTGCATCAGGGCGTCAAGAAGCTGCGCATCACGGGCGGCGAGCCGCTGGTGCGCAAGAACATCCTGTGGCTGTTTCAATCCCTCGGCCGCCACCTTGAAACGGGCGGGCTCCAAGAACTGACGCTGACGACTAACGGCAGTCAGCTGGCGAAATATGCGACCGAGCTTAAAGCTGCCGGCGTCAAGCGCATCAACGTCTCGCTCGACACGCTGGATCCGGATAAGTTTAAGGCCATCACCCGCTGGGGTGAGATTGGCGTCGTATTGGATGGCATTGATGCAGCGCTGAAGGCTGGACTTAAGGTCAAGATCAACGCGGTCGCACTGAAGGGCGTCAACGAAGATGAGATCGAAGCCTTGCTGCGTTTCGCGCACGAGCGCGGCGCGGATTTGACGCTCATTGAAACAATGCCCTTGGGCGACATCGATGGCGACAGAACCGATCAGTATTTGCCTCTCTCGGTTGTCCGTGCGCGCCTGATGGATCGCTTTACGCTGGAAGATAACCCGTATCGGACAGGCGGACCGGCGCGCTATGTGACGGTCAAGGAAACCGGCGGACGCCTCGGCTTCATCACGCCGATGACTCATAACTTCTGCGAAAGCTGCAACCGCGTGCGGCTCACCTGCACGGGCACGCTTTACATGTGCCTCGGCCAGGACGATGCTGCGGATCTTCGCGCGCCGCTCAGAGCTTCAAGCGACGACGCGGCGCTGCATGCTGGCATTCGCGAAGCTATTTCGAGAAAGCCCAAGGGGCACGATTTTATCATCGACCGGCGCACCAAAAAGCCAGCGGTCGCGCGGCATATGAGCGTGACGGGGGGTTGATCCATCCCCTAAAGCCCGCGCCCGCCGCGCCTGCCGTTAAGCCGCCTGCTGCAGACATCGTGACAAAGTCCGAGGCACCCTCTGCAGCCAACGCTCCGGCAGAAGCACAAAGCCACAGCCCTTTCCAGGCAACGCGAAGCATGAAATAGAGCGGGACCGCTTAACTGAGTTCGATTGATCTGCCGCCACATGATAACCGCCGACACCGATGCGCCCGCGCGCCACTCCAACACGATTGGCATTCTGGCGATGCTGGCGTCGATGGCGTTTTTCGTGGCCAACGACACGTGCGTGAAACTGATCGGCGAGAAGTTGCCGCTTGGCGAGTTGATCTTGCTCAGAAACACCGCAGCGACGCTTTACATTCTCGCCTTCGCCGCTGCGTTTGGCGGAATTACGCTGCCCGTCAATTCGCCAAAGCGCTTGCTTGGCTGGCGCATGGTGATGGAAATTCTTTCGACATTGTTTTTCTTGTCGGCGTTGATCGCCATGCGAATCGCGGACGCGACGGCGATTGCGCAGTTCACGCCGCTGGCCATGACGGCAGCGGCGGCGGTGTTTCTAAAAGAGCCCGTTGGATGGCGGCGCTGGCTGGCGGCACTCGTGGGTCTCATCGGCGTGTTGCTCATCGCGCGGCCCGGGACGACCGCATTCTCGCCGGCCGCGATCCTGCTACTAATTTCGGTCGGATTAGTCGTCGCGCGCGATCTCCTCACGCGCCAGATTTCAAATTCGGTGCCTACACTCACTTTGACGCTCATGTCGGCGGCGGCGGTTGCACCTTCAGGATTTTTATTGCTGCCGTTCGAGACATGGGTCTGGCCCGGCGGCCAAGAGATCAGTCTCTTGCTCGCCAGTGGTTTGTTTTTGACCATCGCCTACGCTCTCATCATCGTTGCCATGCGGGCTGGCGACGTCGCGGTCATTTCGCCATTCCGGTATGCGGTCATCCTGTTCGCGCTTGTCTCGGGCTGGCTGGTTTGGGGCGAAATCCCCGACGCGCTGCAGGTGCTCGGCATTGTCATTGTGACAGTGGCCGGGCTTTATACCTTCTACCGCGAGCGGCTGTTGCGGCGTCAGCGATCCTAGCGACCCGCGTTCCCGAAAACCGCGTTGAGCACAGCGACACAGTGCGGTTATCGGGGATCTTTACCAGCCTCGCAGTGTTAAAGGCCCCGTATCAGCATCGCCGGACCTGTGGCCCGGCTGCTGTCCGGGGATGCGGGTGAAGGGTTCACGCTTACTCAATGCCGATCAGTTAGCGTGCTGGAAAGAACTTCCGGCTTTAACGATCTGTTCACGAGTGTGCGTACCGCCCATGACCTACCACAACGCCCATCACAGCAACGCCGCGGCCCTCGAAATCAAGGGTCTGCGCAAGAGTTTTGCGGCCAAGCCCGCAGTCGATCATCTCTCACTCACAATCAAGAGCGGCGAGTTCTATGCGCTGCTTGGGCCCAATGGGGCTGGCAAAACGACGACGCTGCGCATGGTCGCTGGATTGTTAAAACCGGACGCAGGCAGCATTTCCATTTGCGGCATCGATGCGGTCAAAGATCCGGTTGAAGCCAAGCGCGTTATGGCTTGGGTGCCGGACGAACCCTTGATCTACGACAAGCTGGACCCGATCGAGTATTTGGAATTCGTGGCCGGCCTTTGGGCAATGGACGCGGCTAAAGCCGAACGCCAGGCGCGCGATCTGGTTCAACTTCTCGGCCTCGCCGCACACGCTTCGACGCGCTGCCAGGGTTTGTCCAAAGGCATGCGCCAGAAAGTGGCGCTGGCGGGCGCGCTGATCCACGATCCGCAATTGATTATTCTCGATGAGCCTTTGACGGGGCTGGACGCTGGTTCCGCGCGGCAGGTGAAGGCCGTGCTGAAAGACCGCGTCGCCGCCGGCACAACTGTCATCATGACAACGCACATTCTCGAAGTTGCCGAACGCATGGCCGAGCGCATTGGCGTCATCGCGCATGGGCGATTGATTGCCGAAGGAACGCTCGACGAATTGAGCGCCAAAGCCGGTCATAAAACGGACGAGGGTGGAACAAGCCTAGAAGAAATTTTTCTCACGCTTGTCGCGAGCGAGAGCGCTGCGGCATGATCGCCACTCAAACATTGACCTGGTTTGCCCGCCACGAGCTGCTGCTGGCGTGGCGCGACTGGGCTTCCATGATGGCGGGCGGACGCACGACGCGCGAACGCGTGGTCACAGTGATGACGCTTGGCTTTGTCGGCCTCCTGCATTGGCTGGCTTACGCGATCCTCAATCCCATACTGAAGGGCGGCGTCGTCATCAGCATTCCAGCGCTCGTGATGTTGACGTCAACGCTGTTGCTCACGTTTTCGATGATGCTGTCGCAGGCGATCGAGCAGGTGACGCGCTCGTTCTATGCGCGCGCCGATCTCGATCTCATTCTATCATCCCCCGCACCCGCCGAGCATCTCTTTGCCGTGCGCATCGCATCGATCGCGTTCGCCGGATTCTTGATGACGGCGCTTTTGGCCGCGCCCTTCATCAACACGGCGGCCGCACTTGATGAACTGCACTGGCTTTCGGCTTATGCGGTGATCGCGGCGCTGAGTACGTTTTCAACGGGCCTTGCCGTGATGGCGGCGGTTGCGCTTTATCGCGCTGTCGGCCCCAAGCGCACGCGGCTCATCGCGCAGATCTTGGCAGCGGTTATTGGCGCGGCACTTTTGATCGGCATCCAGGCTGTGGCGGTCATGACGTATGGCAATCTTTCGCGCATTGAAGTTTTGAATTCAGACGCGGTGCTCAATGCAGCGCCCGGCGTCGCGAGCCTGTGGTGGATCCCAGCGAAAGCTGTGCTTGGCGATGTTTCGGCAGCGCTTGCGCTTATCGCAGCCGGCATACTGTTTTTGGTTTTTGTGATCCGCGCCTACGCGCCCCGCTTCGCCGAACAGGCGATTGAAACGGCTAGCCTGTCGGATGAGAAAGAAACGAATTCGGCCGTGAAGCGCGCCTTTGTGCCAAGGACAGCGCTGCAAGCGTTGCGCGCCAAAGAGTGGCAACTGCTGGCCCGCGATCCCTGGCTTTTGTCGCAATCCCTGATGCAAGTTTTGTATCTCATACCACCCGCGCTGTTACTTTTGCGAGACATGGGCCCGAATGCACAAGTGCATATTATTCTAGCACCCGTGCTCGTTATGGCTTTCGGACAGTTGGCGGGCGGATTGGCCTGGCTCGCGATTTCTGGAGAGGACGCGCACGATCTTGTCGCAACCGCGCCTGTGCCGGAACGCGCGCTTATGCGCGCAAAAAATGAAGCGGTGTTCGCGGTCATCGCAGTTGGTTCGGCGCCATTCTTGTTTGGCCTCGCGTTTCTTTCGTCCTGGGCCGCTGGCGTGACGGCTGTTGGCATCGCAGTCGCGAGCGGGACTGCTATCCTCATACAAATGTGGTTCAAGGTGACGGGGCGGCGCACGCTTTTCCGCCGCCGCCAAATGGCGTCCAAAGCCGCGACGTTCTCGGAAGCGTTTTCCTCGATCTTCTGGGCGGGCGCGACGGGCCTTGCCGCAGCGCAGTCATGGTGGGGACTTGTTTTTGTTGTGTTTGCGCTGGCGACGCTCGCACTTGCGCGCTTCATCAGCCCAAGACCTTAGATATTTTCGAAAACCCATGATGTTAACGCTGATAGTTGTGGAGCGCGACGCTGGTTTGTGGTAGATTGCTTAAACTGAGAGACTTGGATTTCGAAGCGCCGGTTCGTTTTTGCGAGCCGGTTTTTTGTTGCCGCGCACGATCCATCAACCCGCGTCCCCGGCCGAGCGAACGGCGCGATAGCAAAGTGAGCGCAGAGCCGGGGTCTTCACCAATGTGAGACGGGTGAAGGTCCCGGCTCTTCGCGACCACCCTGCGGGCGATCGCTCGGCCGGGAATGCGGGTGGAGGGAGTTGTGCGTTAGATCGCAAACTTACTTGTCCGGCTTGGAACTTTGATAATTTCGCGAGGAATATTGAAGGTGCTTTCGTGCACTTCATCCCCCTCCGTTGGCGATCGCCTCAGAAATCCGATCCGTGCTGTCGATAGTCGTCCACATCAACCTATCTCGCAAATTTTGAAATATTACCGTAAAAATCTCCAACGTTTTACCCGGCTCAATCTCGAAAATATACTCGCTCGTATGAGCTAAACAAGGGCAACAGCAACGGATACGATAACCGAGGCAAATATCATAAACGCTTTCCTCATGGGTGATTCAACTCAAAACCCCACGCACCTTGGCTTTGATCTGCTCAAGCGTGAAGGGTTTCGAAATCGAGGTGAGGCGTTTTGCGTTGAGGGCGTTGGCGCGTTCCAGCTGATCGGAAAATCCGCTCATCAGTACGATGCCAAGTTGCGGCTTCATGGCGATGGCCCTTTCGCAGAGCGATAGGCCGTCAAGAGCTGGCATATCGACGTCTGTCACGAGGATATCAACTGCCGCCACGTGGGCCTGCAGATAGTCGAACGCTTCCACGCCATCTTCCGTGACATGGACAGAATGCCCGTCGGTCGTGAGTGCACGCCGGACAAGATCGCGCACGGCTGCATCGTCGTCGGCTAGAAGTATCTTGGCCACGTTTCCCCCTTGCTGCGCCTCGAGACACCCGCATTCAATCCATCAAGCGGCCAACATACGGCAGTTCCCTATACCGGTGCGCGACGTCCATACCGTAGCCAACAACAAAGGTGTCGGGGCACTCGAAGGCGCGAAAGTCGGCCACGATGTTGACGGCACGAGCGACGTTCTTTTCCAGCAGTACGCAGGTTAGGATATCCTTGGCACCGCGCGCCGCAATCAAGTCCTTGGCGAAAGCCAGTGTGCGGCCGGAGTCCAATACGTCATCGACAAGAAGGACATTGCGGCCCTCGACCTCAAGGTCCAAGTCCCTGAGAATGGAAACCTGACCGGACGAAACACGGTTTTTCTTGTAACTTGAGAGCGTCAGAAAGTCGACCTCGGGGGCAAGGCCGGCCCGGTTCAGGGCGCGGATCAGGTCTGCCGCAAAGACGAATGATCCTTTGAGAACCGCTATGACGAGGAGGCTGGGAATTTGCCTTGCCGCAATTTCGACCGCAAGCTGGTCGAGGCGCCGGGCAATGGCGTCTGCTGGATAGACGACTTCGATGCGATTTGCGGTCTTTGTGTTGCCCATAAGGACCTCTGACGATTGCGTTGCCCGGGAAAGACGGCCTATCGGGACCTAAGAAACTGTGTACACGAGCCCGCCACAATCGTGATCGATTGATCGCGGGA
>JANOKW010000009.1:0-4237 GCA_031419475.1 Hyphomicrobium sp.
CCAGAGCCGCCGTATTCTTCCGGCAGCGACAACCCGAACACGCCAAGCTCAGACAGCTTCTCGATGATTTCGAGCGGAATGTAAGCGTTCTTCAGATGCCATTCGTGGGCGTGCGGGATGACTTCGTTCAAGCTGAAATCACGCATCAAATTTTGGATTTCGGCGTGCGTTTCATCAAGGCCCGTATCGCCAAACGTCATGGCACTGGGCTGGGCCGCGATGAGTGCGCCGAGTCGCGCCTTGACCGTTTCAGCGCCGCCTTCAGCAACGAGATCAGCGACGTAGTCTTCGAAACGGCGGATGTCGATCTTCGAGACGCCCAGCGCATCGGTGCGGATGATCTCCAACTGGCTCATGGGAATACCGCCGCTAATCTGCGCCAGATATTCAGCGAATGCGGCGGCCAGCAGCAGCTGTTCAAACTCGCCGAAGCGGCCTTCGCCGGACATGCGGTTCGCCCAAGCATGCATTTGGCGCAGACCTTCGACGGTCGTGGCGAGCCAGGCCAGACCGTGGGCGACGTGCTGGGCATTGTCGATACCGCCGGCGTCCTGGATCTTGATCCTGACGCTCATCTTCGCCACGGCCAGCACCTTGTCGGCAGCCGCTACAGCTTCCCCGCAACGCTCAATCAAGCGGCTCGGTCCAGCGCCAAGAATAGTCGTGGCGGCCTTGAGCGGCGCAACTGCCATAATCGTCTCCTATGGGAATTAATGGGTCCGGGAGGCTGAACCTTCCCGGCTATTTTCGCGGCAGGATAGTCGTCCCCGCCCGGGCTGCAACCCGCAACCGACGCGACTTATGCGCGCCGAGATTGTGTGAGTCCCAGGCGCATATCTCCAAATCGTAATGCGGTTTCCAATGCGGTGTTCGAGACTCGGGACGTTTCGGATCACTCGCGGCTTAGCCTACAGTTACTGACCGGTCAAAGCCTTCAGGAACCGGCCCATAGTCGATCCCCCCATGGGAACGGGTTCATCGGCCCCCGGCGGCCGGCTTGCTTGGGCGCCAGTTTGGGCGCCAGTTTGGGCGGCACTGAGGGTGGCACTGAGGGAGGCACTAGCCACTGCATGTGTCAGCGGCGGCGGGATTCCGGGCGTTTTGGTTGCCGGCGGGCGGCGCACGATTTGCACGCTCGCTTCCTCAATCGATCCGCGATACGCGGCATATGTCGCGCCATCGAATTCGTCGGGTTGCGACCCGCGCCGGGCACCGAGGTAAACTTCCGTGCCGCCCGGCGTGCGCAGAACCGTATTCGCAAGCGCTTCTTCGGCACGCTTGATCGTGACTCGGGCTTCAACGGCCGCCTGCCGGGATCTCGGTTCGACATCATCGAGCATGGGCGGCGGTGCGGCAGCCGGATTGATTTGTACCGGGCGTACTTCAAACGGAGCGGGCCGACCGGATACAGGCTGACTAAAAGTTGCGGCCTTGCCGTTTTTCGCTTCGGCCGGAAGTGGCGGCGGCGAAGCGCCCGCGACCAGGGACGAGCGCGCCGCAACGACCGCGAGTAAAAGTGCCTCGGATTGTGCCAAGGCCGCTGCAGGCCGCGCCGGAGCTGGCTTCTGGGCCGGAGATTGCGCTTGAGGCATTGCCGGTGGCGGTGGTGGCGGCACTGCTGGTGCGGACGGACGCAAAGGCAGCGGCGGCAATGTGTGCTGCAGAATGTCTGCCGCCTTACCATTGGTCCTGGCTGGGGCGGCGACGGGTTGCACCGAAGGCACGGCAGCAGCCGGTGCGACGGACGCTGCCGGCATATCAGGTGCTGCCAATCGGTAGGCCGGTGCGGAAAGCGGCTTTGCCGGGACGAGGCTCCCATAAGCTGCGCCATCATGTTGGGGTTCAAGCACAGCGCCGGCATAATGGCGCGCCGCAAGCGGCATCGTGGGCGGCGGTATTCTTTCCGGTTGAGCGGCGATAGCCGGGGCGGGTTCCGGCGCTGCGGCTATTGCTATGTACTCGGTCTGATACGTCCGTGCCGCCAATGGAAATGCAGGCGCTATTTTCTTCCAGCTCTCGTCCACCTCGGCCAAAGGTGCAACAGGAACCACAGCTGCGGCGGGCACCGCCAAAGGATTGGTGGTGTAAGCTGGTGCAGATACAGGTTTCGGCAATGCCGTTTTGGCATCCGGTTCGACTTGGAGCGGCGCCATAACTTGAGGCTGCACCAGAACCGGAGAAACAGGAGCAGCGGCAGCAACGGCCTTCACGACGGCGGCCGCAGGAAGCACTGCAGGCGCCGCGGCAGGCGTGACAACCGGTTTCACCGCTGCTGCAGGTTTCGCCACCACCACACTCGTTTTCGAAACGGCAGGCGTGGCAGCAGCTGGAGCAGGCGCCTCTTTGGCAGTGTCGGTTCGCGCGTGAACCAACGCTCCCGCGTGAACCCAAGCGTCGCTAGCGGGCGCGGCAACGTCGCGCGAGCGACCGAGTTCAACCGCCTGCCCAATCCAATCCTGAGCGGCGATAAGCTGGTCCAGTCCCAGAGTGTTGGCGACATAGGCAATGTCGTCAGGGGTCCAATTGGCGATCTGATTAAACGAGCGGACGTTTAAAATATTCAAGCGCTTTGCGAGCCGTGCGTCTATTCCAACAATTTCTGTGAGGTCATCGTGCAATGGTTTCGGCGTGTCGCTCAAAACTGGTGCCGCTTCAGGCGCCTCACTGCGCGGCCCTAGCCTTTGCAGGTCGCGGGCCATTTTTTCCAGATCTGCCAGCAGCAGCTGCCGGCGCGCGAACAGCGGATTAACGGACAAGCTTTCCAACAGGAGAGCCTTAAGCGTGTCGCCGTTTACACTCCGTATGGCATCGCCCTGCTTTTCGCGCGATTCGAGTTGGAGCAATGCGCGCCAATCCTCATACTGCATCAGCAGCACGTCGATCTCAGCGATCTCTGCCATGAGTTGGCTGGGCGCGATTGCATGGTCGATGGTCATACGTGATGCCTACTGTTTGGAGCTGACCTCGTACGTGACGGGGCGCGCTTTGCCAAGTTTAGGTGCAGGAGGCATTTTCGTCCATCCACCCAGTCGCAGTGGCTGCAATGGTCTATAAATCGCAGGCTAAACTGTGACAGAAATGCCGACATCGAACTTCCGGGAGCGGTAGACCATACAATCGCGAACGATTAGGGTGCCCTGCACAGCCAATCGAAAAAGTGAGCAATCGAATAATGAAGCGATTCCGCAGCATCATGGAGGCGCTTTACAGGCTTTATGAACACTCAGGCTTCGCGCTGGCTGGCGCGGTAGCCTTTGCGTTCGTGGTCTCGATCTTTCCATTCTGTATTTTTCTTGGCGCGTTGTCGGGCGTGTTCGGCGGCCGGGAACTTGCGACGCAAGCCATCGCGCAGCTTTTCGATATCCTTCCGCGCCCGGTCGCCGAGGGCTTGGCGCCCGAAGTCCAGGCCATCATGGGCACCAGCCGCATCGATCTTTTGACTGTGAGCGGATTTTTGGCACTCTTCTTCGCCACCAGCGCGATCGAGACCATGCGCACCGCGTTGAACAGCGCCTACCGGGTGCATGAGACCCGCTCCTATCCGCTGTGCCTCTCGATCAGCATGCTATTTGTTTTTGTGAGCGCGGTTTCAACGCTTTTTCTGACATGGGCGGTCGTCGTTGGCCCCGTGCTCGCCGAACGCTTCCAGCCGGAATGGACCAAGCATCTGCTTGAGACCACATGGGTCGCGACCACTCTGAAGACGTTCGAAGCGACTTGGCTCGGGCCCGTGACGCGATATGCACTCGCCGGCATCGTCGTTGGTGTGCAGCTGTTCGCCTTCCACCTGTGGCTTGCCGCCGGCCGCCGCCGGTTCCAAGACGTCTGGCCCGGCATCGTCTTGTCGCTTGCGCTCTGGCTTGGAATTGCGGGTCTATGGTCTAAGTACCTGGCACTGACGAACTATTCGTTCTTCTATGCGGGCCTTTCGCAATTGATGATTGCAATGATCTTCTTCCAGTTCACTGCGATTGCCATTCTACTCGGTGCAGAATTCAATCGCGGCATAATGGAGTTCAAGCGTATGACCCGGACGCCGGGAACGGCACCGCAGAACCCTGCTGCACAAGACTAAGCGCGGCTGCGGCCACGCTTGGTTAAGGGAACTGGACGATTTTTTTAGCTGCGACGCTGACCGGCCTCGATCACATCTTCGATCGTTCGCAGGCCCGTCGTCGGAGCCGAAACAAGTACCGACATGTTGCCGGGCTTATGTTCGTTGCGCATCATGCGCATG
>JANOKW010000010.1:0-9967 GCA_031419475.1 Hyphomicrobium sp.
CTCGACGCTCGTCCTCGTCATCGGTCTCGCGTTTGCAATTATCCTGATGGCTGTGGCCTCGAGCTACATCGCCAAGCTGCTGCACTCTTATCCTTGGATCGCCTGGGTCGGCCTGATCATCATCCTCTTCGTCGCGCTCGATATGATTTATCGCGACAGCCACCACATTGCATGCGCGGCTTACGGCGTTGGCTGCTCGGAGACGATTTTTGACGGCATCAAGCACCGGTGGAGCCTTGGCTGGGGCGGCGGCTGAGATGGCAGCAAAGAAAGTCGCAACCGTATTCATCGACGGCGAAGCAGGCACCACAGGCCTTCAGATCCGCGAACGTCTCGCCGGCTTGAAGGGCGTCGCTCTGAAAAGCATCGACACGACCTTGCGCAAGGATGCAGCCGCTCGCAAAGCGTTGATGCGCGACGTTGATCTCGTGGTCCTCTGTCTGCCGGACGATGCCGCCAAAGAAGCCGTGGCGTTAGCCGCTGAACTTGGCAGTGAAGCCCCGAAAATCGTCGACGCTTCGACAGCGCATCGCGTGGCACCGGGTTGGGTTTATGGCTTCGCCGAACTTGATCACGATCAGGCGGATAAAATCCGCCAAGCGCCGCGCGTTGCCAATCCTGGATGCTATCCAACGGGTGCGATTGCCTTGATCCGCCCGCTCGTGGACGCTGGTATTGTGCCCGCTGACTTGGCCGTCACGGTGAATGCCGTCTCCGGTTATTCGGGTGGCGGCAAGAGCATGATCGAAACCTACGAAGTCGCAAAGACAGCGCCATCGTTCGAACTCTATGGTCTAGGCCTCGAACACAAACATGTGCCCGAGCTGATGGCTTACGGTCACCTCGAACGCCGCCCGATTTTCGTGCCGAGCGTTGGGAATTTCAAACAAGGCATGCTTGTTTCCGTGCCCCTGCACCTCGATGAATTGAAGGGCAAGCCGAAAATCAAGGATATCGAAGCGGCACTATCCAAGCATTATTCGGGCTCGGACAACGTGCGCGTTGTGGCCAATGCTGCAAGCCTCACCCGGCTCGAAGCCGAAGCGCTGAACGATACGGATAAGCTTGAACTCTTTGTCTTCGGCAAGGACGCACTCAATCATGCCGTCCTCGTTGCCCGTCTTGATAACCTCGGCAAAGGGGCAGCAGGCGCCGCCGTGCAGAACCTACAGCTGATGCTGGGACTCGCTTAAGGCGCCACAGCCCGTCGCGTCTCATGCAAATGCCAAACCGCAAGCGCCATAACGATGGCCGCTCCACCCTGATGCATTAGCCCAAGGCCAAGCGGCACATGCGCAAGGAGCGTCCAAATACCGAGTGCGGCCTGGACAACAACGGCAGCGGCCAGAACAAACGCTGAAGTGCGCACGCGGCTGCCTGCCGGGCATGCAAACGCAAAGCACGCCTGAACCACTGAGGCGATCAGAAGGGCGTACGCCGTCAGCCGGTGATTGAACTGCGTCGCCGCGTGGCTCTCAAACAGGCTGAGAAGTCCGCGATCCCCGGTCCAGTAGTCCGGCGGAATGAATTGACCATTCATCGAAGGCCACGTGTTGTAGACGAGGCCGGCCTTCAATCCGGCAACGAACGCGCCAAGCGCAACTTGCGCAAAAACAAGCCCCACCAAAATTGCAGCTAGCCGCCGGACGCGGGCACTTACGGCTCCGCGCGGAAAGCCCAAGCGATGACCGCGTTCATCAAGCGCCAGCCACACGAGGAGCGAAAGGATCGCGAACGCCACGGAGAGATGCAATGCAAGGCGGTACTGGCTGACGTCCACGCGCTCGGAAAGTCCTGAACTCACCATGTACCAGCCGATAGCCCCCTGCAGTGCGCCAAGTCCCAGGAGCCCAACGAGTTTGGGCGCAAGACCCGGCCGGATGCACCCCGACCACCAGAAGGCGAGGAGCGGCATAGCAAACACCAGACCGATCAGACGGCCGAGAACGCGGTGCCCCCATTCCCACCAGAATATGAATTTGAAATCGGCCAGCGCCATGCCCTTGTTGACGAGACGGTACTCGGGGATCTGTTTGTATTTCTCAAAAACAGCCTGCCAGTCAGCGTCGGTCAACGGTGGAATAGCGCCATGGATCGGCTTCCATTCGGTGATGGACAGCCCGCTATCGGTCAGCCGCGTCGCGCCGCCGACAACGATCATAACAAACACCAAAGCCGCAGAAAACCAAAGCCACGCTTCAACGCCGCGGTTTCCGTTTGCACTCAGGCTGTCCATGACGCCGCTTTTCCAACTGCCACTTCCCTGCAAGGACATGCGATGTTGCGCCGCGCCGCATTGCGCTGCCCCTGTTACTGAGCCAGAGATACTGGGCCAGAAGGGTCGACGCAATGCGCCGATCGGGCGCGGAGGGCAACGCACTCGTCGGGATCGCGCCCTTCGTCAGGACTACTTCGTCAGGACTACTTCGTCAGGACTATTTCGTCAGGACTACAATGACCCAGCGCACGCGAAAGTTCGTCGGCACCGTCGCCCTCATCGCCATGATCACGGTTTACGCATTCATTGCGCTGGCGGTTGCCGTTGTTCTGCAGGTCAGCAACATCAATAAGGCCGGCGAACTAGCGTTCTACGTTATCGCGGGATTGCTCTGGGTTCTGCCCGCTGGCGTTCTCGTCAAATGGATGCAGACGCCCGGGTCTTAAGTCTGTCCGTCAGTTGCTTGAGACGGGTTGCTTGGCGGCAGACGGCTTCAAGCGCCGTGCGGCGTTCCACAGGGCAAATGGCGCGCCCGACAAAAGCACTTTGACATAGCGCGCATCCTGGAAATCTCCGTTCAAGGAAAGCCGCGGCAGGGCCTCCATGCTGTCCTGATGGCTCGGGTGCAGTAATCCTTTGCGCGTTGTGACAGCCGTTGCCATTCCCAGCTCGCGCACAATCTCGAACTCGCGCTCGCCCGCGCTCAGCTCGCAGCCATAAGGGTAGCTAAAATGCCGGCACGGCTTGCCAAACTCGGCCGTGATACGTTCCACACTTTCAGCGATCTCGCGCCGCGCCTTGTCAGCCGGAAGCTTCGATAGGGCAAAATGCGTGTTCGTGTGCGCTCCGATCGACACTAAGGGATCACGGCAAAACGCCCTAAGCTCGTCCCAATTCATTATGAGTTTGGCACAGAGTTCTGTGTGATCGAAGCCCGCTTCGCGTGCCAACCGATGCGTGACGGCGCGTGCCCGGTCTTCGGGCATCTGGCGCAGCCACCAATAGATCTCATGGAACCCAACGTCTTTTTCAGCAGCAGTCGCCAGATTGAAGGTGCGCCGCGTGCCGTTCATTTCGAGCGTCACCGACGGCATAGAACGCAGCGCCTCTTCCAGCGTCAGCCACCACAAATCACCGCGTCCCTCGGCGAAATCGGTTGGAACGTAGATTGTGAACGGAACCCCGAATTTCTTGAACACGGGGTAGGCGTAGTCGCGATTGTCCTTGTAGCCGTCATCGAGCGTGAAAGCAGCAAAGGGCTTTTGCCCGGCGCCACCCTTGATGCGATCAGGAACGTCGTCCATGGCTATGCAATCAAACCCGGAATCAAGAACTTGCCGGATCACTGCCTCTAGGAATTGGGGCGTGATCTTCAGAATACCGTTGGGTTCGAAGTCACGGGGAACTTCCGGCACGACGTGGTGCAACATGAAGATGACACCGTTGCCGCTGAAAAAGGGCGCAGCTAGCCCGTCCGCGCCTGAATAGTGCAGTGCAGACAATGCGGCCTTTAGAAATTTTGTCGTCCGGCGGCTCATTTCATAAAACTTCGCAACATCATTGCAACATCGTTACTGGCCGGATACTCACGCGATGCAACGGGTCCGGCCCATCAAGAACCCCGCTTTGCAAGATGCGTGCTCACTCCGCTTTTGGCTTCGAGTCGAGGGTTAATATATTCCTAGCGCAACCGCCATCAACCAGTGCGGACTTCAGAACCGGCCTTTTTTGTAGCCCGGATGAGCCGTTGGCTCGAAACCGGGCCTGGTCCTTTTCGCTCGACGCAGATTACGTCGATGTCGGTCACCTCGAACCCGAGGAATGTACCCGGGGGATCCTGCAGGACTGACGTGCGCTTTTTGGGATCTGTGACGAGTATCCCGGCATCAAATCGCCCTTGGATTGCCTCGAAGAGGACTCTCGCATCTTCGTTCTGGCCCGAAACGACAATGTAGTCATAAGCTTCGTCAAGCGCGTCGAGCACGAGATTCAATTGATCCGGATCGACATCGACGCCATCGAGCGGTGCGCCGCATGAGATGAAATGCACCGGACTCTGGGGCAGCTTTTGGACGACGTCATCAAAGCCAACTGCTCCAGTTAACAGTTCTGTCAAACCTTGGGCCGCAGTGACGCCAGCCGTCGCCGCCAAGCCTTGGCCTGACGGGCTCCAATCAACAAGGATCACGTGGTTGCCGCCATCGGCCAAACCTTTTGCGATATCGATTGCCTCTTGGCTGGCGTCAATGACCATCGTTTCACCCGAGACCATGGCGCGGTGCCCGCCTTCTTTTGGCGCGGCGCGTTTGATGCGTTCGACGACGCTGGCGATTGAAGTCTCCAACCCGATAGCATTTTCAGTCGCCGCCGCAATATCGGCCTTAGCGACATCGGCCTTCACTAACTTCGCAGCCAGAACAGGGTCAGATTTCTTATTGGCAGGCCGGGTATTCAGGCTTGGCTCAACGAATGTGCGGCCACCGCTGCGGGCGCCCGTAAAAAGCGCGCGCGTAATGGTCCAAAACGTTCCAAACAAGAGCGATGCGAATGATATGAGTGCTGCGTTCTGGCTCTTCTTGGGAGAGATGGGCAAGCTCGCTGCCTGCGCCTTAGAAATGATCTTAGCTTCTACGGGTTGAGCGCGGGCGTCCTGCCGCTTGCGATTGGCTTCCACCTGCCCCTGGAGATTTTCAAGTTCCGTTTTTTTCGCTTTGACGCTGGCTTCGAGTTCTTGGAGTTTGGCTTCCTCCGGAGCGTTCTTGACCACCTTGGTCTTCAACTCATCGAGGCTTTTTTTGATCGATTCTTCCCGGCCTTGGGATATTTTCGCTTCCTTGTCGAGACTATCGACAATCTTCGAGATTTCGCCGGTGAGCTGGCGCTTTAGACCGGCGAGGTCACCATTGATTTGGCGCATGCGCGGGTGTCCCGGCAGAAGCGACGCGGAGAGTTCAGAGATTTGCCGCTCAAGCCGCACGCGTTGCTGAACTAAATTCTGGATCAGGGGCGATTTTTGAACGTCCGGAAGCGCATCTGCCGAACCGGCCTTCAACATTTCCCTGGCAGACTTGGCACGGGCGTCAGATTCCCCGCGCGCCGCCTTGGCCTTGGTCAATTCGGCATTGAGTTCCGACATCTGCTGTTCATTCATACCGATGTTCTGGTTGCCGCCCTTGAAGCTGTCGATTTGTCCGCGATAGCGCTGAACTTCTGTCTCGGCGGCCGCTACTTCAGGCGTCAATTTCTCGATCTTGCCTTTAAGCACTTTTTGTTGGTCATCAATCTCGGTAACGACAGCCGAGGCAAGCGAGTTGCGATAGGTCTCGGAGATCTTGTTCGCTATTTCTGCGGCAAGAGCCGGGTCCATAGAGGTCACTCGCACGCCGATAAAGCGGCTTTCTTTAGCCGAGTAGACTTCTGTCTGTTTGAAAAGCGCGCCGAGAACCCGGTCGCGTTCGGATTCGCCTGGTCGTGGTCCACCGATGCCGATAAGGCGCATAAATGTGTCGGCAAAATCGACTGAGCCAATTTTGCTATTGAACTCGCGCTTCTCATTCAGTTTCATCTCATCGGCTATTTTGGCCATCAGGTCCGGCGATTGAAGAGCGCGAACATGCGTATTGATGGCTTCCTTGTCCATCTTCGTCGTCACGATTTCGGTGTTTGAGCCGCTGGATTTCGGGTCCGAGAAGGCGCTGGACGACCCTTTGGCCTCGATCTGAATTTCAGCCTGACTCTGATATCTCGGCGCCAGCATCAACATCGCGCCATAGGTCAAGCCGCCGAGCAACGCGCTCCACAGTAACAGTTTCGGCATACTCTGCTTGAGAGCTGAAAATACCGAACTCATCTCTATGTCGTCGGGGGAGGCAGCGTGTCGTCCGGTCATGGCTCAACTCGGCTAGAGGATTAAGCGTTGATTCGGAAGTAAACGGCGTTTGCGGTTAGCAACTCATTAACCGTATCAGAAAAAAACACGTGATCAGATTTTCTTAACCCAACCCTCCTAGGATGACTTGAGTTGGTCTTTCCAGTTGGGATGTCAGTGGTCATGTCTGTACGCTTAAAGTTCGTTGCCGTTGGCTCCGCAGTGCTTCTCAGCGGGTGCGCGCATCTTACAGGTGACTTGTTCTCAGGCGATATGATGGCCGGCGCCGATGCCGTAAGCGTCGCCGATGCCGAGGGCCCGTTCAAGGATGGCCCCCCGTTTGCCACACCTGACGGGTACCCCGTTCCAGCCCCATCCGCCGAAGCTTTGCCTCCTGTCGAACAGGTTGCCTGGGGCGAACCGGCAAATCCACCCCTCGACCTTCGCGGACCGCAGGCCGTCGCCGACACGGACGGGCCGTATTTGCTAGATAGCGGCGATCGATTGCGCATTTTCGTGTATGGCCAGCCAAACCTTTCGCGCCTCTATGTCGTCGATCACGATGGCAAGATCGCGGTGCCTTTGATCGGCGAGATTTCTGCCCGCGCTAAGACAACGCGCGAACTCCAGGGCACGATCCGCGCGCGTCTTGGCACCGAGTTCGTCAAGGACCCACAGGTCACTGTCGACGTTCAGCAAAACCGTCCCTTCTTCATCCTGGGCGAAGTGAAAAACGCTGGTCAATTCCCCTATGTCTCGGGAATGACGATCGAAACCGCAATCGCCATTGCCGGCGGCTACACCGAACGCGCCAGCACGCGCAAATACCGCATTACACGCCGTATCAACGGTCTCGTCGAACAAATTGAAGCCCCCGGCGACTATGTCGTCAAGGCAGGCGACACCGTTCACGTGTTCGAAAGGTTCTTTTGAGAGCGAAGGGGCTCTTCGCTTTCACATCAGCCGGAGCCCCTTTGATGCGAATCCTCCACTGCTTGCGAGCACCCGTCGGCGGCTTGTTCCGCCATGTGCTCGATCTCGCGTCCGAGCAGGCTGCACGCGGTCACGACGTCGGCATCCTGGCGGACAGTAACGCCGCAGACCGGCTGACGGGGCCAAAGTTCGCCGCGATCGAACCCGCCATGAAGCTCGGGATCTCGCGAATTGCGATGGGCCGCCAGCCGGGTCTCGGCGATTTTAGAGCATACAGAAGTGTCCTGCAGCACGCGCGCCAGCGGAATCTCGATGTGTTGCATGGCCACGGCGCGAAGGGCGGCGCCTATGCGCGCTTGGCGGCGCGTTCCCTTAAGAAAGAGGGCCAATCGGCGCGTGCCTTTTATACCCCGCATGGCGGCTCGTTGAATTTCGAACCCGGTACGTTTGAAGGCCGCCTTTTCGCACGAATCGAAGGGCTCCTGGAACGTCAAACAGACGGCCTGATTTTCGAAAGCGCCTATGCGGCGAGGGTCTATCGCGAACGCATCAGCGTGGCAGGTGCTCCTGAACGAGTGATCCCGAACGGTTTGCAGCCAGAAGATTTTGCTGATTTTGCACCTGACCCGAAGGCTACGGACTTTCTTTTTATCGGCGAGCTTCGGCCTATCAAGGGTGTTGAATATCTGCTCACGGCGCTTGCCGCTCTTAACGCCCAAAGGCGAGTGACCGCGACGATCGTCGGATCGGGGCCGAATGCAGCAGAATTGCAACAGAAATCTGTGGCGCTTGGCCTAGCGCCGGTCGTAACATTCACGGGGGCATTACCAGCGCGAGAGGCGTTAAAGCTAGGCCGCATAATGGTTGTACCATCCCTGGCCGAAAGCTTTCCTTACGTTGTATTAGAGGCGGCCGCTGCCGGATTGCCGCTCATTTCAACGTGCGTCGGCGGCATCCCCGAAATCGTCGCAGGCACCGATACGGCGCTCATTCCACCCGGCGACGCAGAGGCCCTCGGCACGGCCATGCGCGCCGCCCTGGACCATCCTGGGGCCGCCTGGGCACGAGCCACGCGGCTCAGAGAGAATGTTTCTAGCAAATTCACGGTTGCGGGTATGGCCACAGCCGTCTTAGACTTCTACGCGTTAACTATTGGTTAACCCTGTAGGGGCAATCCACGGTCTTTCCACGAGACGTTAACCGCTCTTGGCACGGACGGTGCTTGCTGTATCCTAATCTTCGCTATAGAAACCGTTGCGAGTTGGTACAGTATGTCCGCGCCCATGAAAGCCGCCATTTCTCCCAAAGTCATCCAGCAGGGCGCCCACGCGCCGATCGCATTTCGTGCGGCTACGCCACGGCTTGCTGCTAGCGGTCTCGCTGGCAGAACGAGCAGCATTTCCCCCATTGTGGTACGTGGCTGCGTGCGGCTCGCCGATTTCATGGTTGTCACGCTCCTCGGTCTTGCCATTGCCGCGATGTACATCGACGATACTTACGTCGCGTCTAATCCGCGCTATCTCGCGGCCATCGTCATGACCGGTTTTGTGACAGTCGGCGTCTTCGAACTTCTCCGGCTCTACGAATTGCGAACGTTCTCGTCCTTCGTTAAGAAAACGCCGCGCGTGATCTTCGGCTGGAGCATAGCATTTGCCGTGCTCGTCGTAGGTCTTTTCCTCCTCAAGATCGGCGCCGAAGTATCCCGTTTCTGGCTAACGACATGGTACCTCGCCGGCGCCGCCGCGTTTGCAGGCGAACGCATGGTTCTCGCCTGGCTATTGCGCAGCTGGGCCAAAAGCGGTCGTCTCTATCAGCGCGCCGTGATCTACGGCGCAAGCATCGTGACTGAGGATCTGATTGCCCAGCTTGAAGCCGATAGCGATCAAATCGTAAGAATTGCTGGTATTTTCGATGACCGTGATGATGACCGTGCGCCGCGAGCAATCTCGGGCTACCCGCGTCTTGGCGGCCTCGACGATCTCATTGCCATGAGCCGCACAACGCGCCTTGACCTCGTAATGGTGGCTTTGCCGCTTGCTGCAGAGAGCCGCCTTACGGCCGTCGTAAAGCGGCTGTCTGTGCTGCCCGCCGACATCAAGATGCCGGCACGCGCCACAACGCTGCGCTTTTCGCCCCGCACCTATTCCCATGTCGGCTCAGTCGCGATGATCGATCTCTACGACCGGCCACTCGCCGATTGGGGTACAATTTCCAAGTGGCTGTTCGACAAAGTCGTCGGCGCAATTGCACTTTTGCTTCTTGCTCCGGTCATGGCCGCCGTCGCGCTTGCCGTTAAACTCGACAGCCGCGGTCCGGTGCTCTTCCGCCAGAAGCGCTACGGCTTCAACAATGAACTTATCGAAGTTTTCAAATTCCGCTCGATGTATACCGACCGCTGCGACGCGGCGGCTGTCAAACTCGTGACCAAGGACGATCCTCGGGTCACGCGCGCCGGCCGCATCATCCGCAAGACCAGCCTCGACGAGTTGCCACAGCTTTTTAACGTCTTGCTTGGCGATCTGTCGCTCGTTGGGCCGCGCCCGCACGCTGTGCAGGCCAAAGCCGGAACCCAGCTTTATGACGAAGTCGTCGATGGTTATTTTGCCCGTCATAAGGTGAAACCCGGCATCACCGGCTGGGCGCAGATTAACGGCTGGCGCGGGGAAACCGACACCGAGGAAAAGATTCTAAAGCGCGTTGAGCACGATCTCTATTACATCGAGAACTGGAGCGTGTTCTTCGACTGCTACATTCTCCTCAAAACGCCGGGCTCTCTACTTAAAACCGAGAACGCGTACTAAGGCCCGATCCTTGCAATTGCTCTAGAGTGCTTCCGGAAAAAGCCTGTCCCCGCGCGACCACTTGGAAGTCCCCTTGCGGGGAAGGCGGGGATGGGAACCGGTTTTCCGAAAAGAAGCACGACAAGACAAAGTGCTAGGGTCTGTCCG
>JANOKW010000011.1:0-4653 GCA_031419475.1 Hyphomicrobium sp.
CCGCCAATTACAATGGCCCGGTTCCGGTCGCGACCTATACTGTCTCCGATGGAAATGGCGCGACCGATACCGGAACGCTGACACTTGGCGTGACGCCCATCAACGACGCTCCGGTGGCCGATAACGAAAGCAGCACGACCAACGAAGACACGACACTCAATGTTCCGGCAGCGATGGGGTTGCTAGCGGGCGACACAGACGTGGATGGCGATACGCTGACAGTCACGCAATTTACTATCGCCGGTAATGCGACGATATTTAACGCGGGTTCCACCGCAATTATCGGTTCTGTCGGTACACTCAAAATCAATGCCGACGGCAGCTACACATTCGTGCCAGCCGCCAATTACAACGGACCAGTTCCTGTTGCCAGTTACACCGTAATTGATAGTAACGGCGGCTCTGATACAGGATCGTTGACGATTGCGATTGCGGCCGTCAATGACGCGCCTGTTGCCGCTAACGCTACGCTAACGACACAAGAAGACAAGCCGTTCTCCGGCCAGCTTCCGGCCGCGTCCGACGTCGATGGCGACCCCGTTACTTATGCCAAGGGCTCGAACCCGGCGCACGGCACAGTTGTCGTCGAACCGGACGGCACTTACGTCTACAAGCCGTCGCCGAACTACTTCGGCCCCGATACCTTCACCTACACCGTCTCCGACGGAAAGGGCGGCGTGACCACGTACACCGTTACTATCCTGGTGACGCCGGTGAACGACGCGCCTGTTGCGAAGAACGATACCGATGTTGTGCGCCCAGGATCGAGCGTCAGCGTTCCAGTTCTTGGCAACGACACCGATCTTGACGGCGATAAGCTGACCGTGACCAAAGCCACAGCCGGCCAAGGTAGCGTCCGTATCATGCCGGACGGGTCGATCAGCTATACGCCACGGCCGGGTTTCGCTGGAACCGATACGATCACGTACATTGTGAGCGATGGTCATGGCGGGTTCGCAACGGCATCGGTCACGATCGTGGTTGAAAATGCAGGTTATGTGGATCAGCCGGTTGTCTTCGGCTTTAATGGCCCGTCGATCTCTCCGGACAATGAAAACGGCGCTGACGGTGGCGGTTACGAGAGTGTCGGGGCCGAAGGCGCAGTCGTCGATGCGGTCTTCGATATGGGTTCGCTACGCAGCCTGGCAAATCAATTGACAGCGGATGGCGCCGTTCTCGCGGCCGCCAACGGCGCACGCAGTCTCGGCGGCATTGGTTTGATCGGTGCAGACGGTGTCATAACGGAAACAATCCGCGCAGAGCGCGCACGCGAAATGCTGTCCTACGCTGGCCTGCACCTGCGGGTCTTTGGCGGCGGCATCGACGGCTTGACCGGGTTCTCATTGCGCAACAATGTGCCCGGAAACCTCGGCGGTCTTGGCAACTCCGAACAGGTCATCATTGAGAGCCTCGTCAGAAACAGGATACTGATCATACAAATCTCGAATACGATCGATCCTGGCACCAAGCGCATCGCCGATTACAAAATCACTCGCGCTGATGGCACGCCGCTGCCTGAGTGGCTGGATCGGGCCGGCAAGGATTTGCTGATCGGTGAAAGGGCTGCAGATGAGGAAATCATCCAAATCCGCGTCGAAGCCGTCTATACGGATGGCAGTATTGTGGTCCAAGACGTGCAGATTGAAACCTCGACGGGTGAAATCAAGCCGCTAACCCCTGGCAAGCAGGGCAGCGTGGCACCGGCCCTGTTCGGCGATCAGTTCCGGGCCCGGCCGATGTTGACGCCGGACCAGATCAACAGCCTCGGGCGGGCAATTGCGCGCTAAGGGCGGATCGAGTTACTTGCCGATTTATTGCTGGAGCCGGTTCAGGCATCTGATCCGGCTTCTTCTTTGCGCGGCACAAATGGCGTAAAGAGACAGCTGCTCCACGCCAGCCGAGGTTTATCAGCCCAGCCCATAGGCCCAGCCAATAGTCCAGCCCATAGTTTAGCCCATGCAACTCGACGCCGCACACTTGAGAGACTTCTATCGCACGCCCTTGGGGCAGATCGTGCGCCGGCAGCTTGCGTCCCGTATTCGCGCGCGTTGGAAAAAACTCGATGGCCTCACCGTCTTCGGAACGGGTTTCGCGGTGCCCTACCTTGGATCGTTTCGTGCCGAGGCCAAATGTATTGGTTCGTTGATGCCCGCGCGTCAGGGCGCGCTTGTTTGGCCGCAGGGCGCGCGCTGCCACTCTGTTCTGGTTGAAGAGCATCATTGGCCGCTGCCTGACAACAGTGTCGACCGTTTGCTTGCCATTCACACCCTCGAGGCTGCCGAACGAACCGGCCCTGTCTTGCGCGAGATGTGGCGCGTGCTGGCGCCAGACGGCCGGCTGATATTGATCGTGCCCAATAGGCGCGGAGTTTGGTCGCGGATCGACGCAACACCCTTTGGCCATGGCCTGCCGTTCAGCCGCGGTCAGCTCGAGCAGCAGCTCACCAGCGCGCTGCTCACTCCGATTGATTGGAGCGGCGGGCTCTATTTCCCGCCTGTTGGCAATCGCTTTGCTTTGCGCATGGCCGGCGCCATCGAACGCACGGGATCGAAATTCGCCGCGGCCGCCGCAGGCGTTATTATCGTTGAAGCGCGCAAGGAACTCATGGCGCCCATTGGCGGCGGCCTCCGAGCTCAAGAGATTAGAGTCTTAAAACCCGCTGAATTCGGCAGCGCCCGGCGCGATACGCAACCGTCTTAAGTCTTCGAATTACCCCGGCCCTTCATCAAGAAAACGGCCTTCTCACCAAATAAATTCTGCATCGACAACGACCACTTGATCGGCAAACGCCGTCCCGACGCGTTGAAGGCGACAGCCTGCTCCACGTCCGCGCCGATGGATTCGCACAAGTCCGCGAAATCCCGGATCGTGCATAAATGCGCGTTGGGGCTCGTGTACCAATTGTCGGGCAAATTGTGCGTCACGGGCATACGTCCGGCCCACAACAGCCCTGCCCGGATTTCCCAGTGGCCAAAATTCGGGAACGAGACAATGGCGCGCCGCCCGATACGCAGGAGATTTTCGAGCACCTTTCGCGGCGAGCGCGTCGCCTGGATCGTGAGTGATAAAACGGCGTAGTCAAAGGCTTGGTCGGGATAATCGGCGAGATCGCGGTCTGCGTCGCCCTGAATGACGGACAAGCCGTGGGCAACGCAGGCATTGACCTTTTCGCGTGAAATCTCCACGCCCCGGCCATCGACGGCTTTGACGCGCGTCAAGAGTTGAAGCAGCTCGCCATCGCCGCATCCGACGTCTAGGACGCGCGAGCCCGGTTCCACCATCTCGGCAATCAGCAGGTGATCGACCCGTGACGTAACGCTTGGCACTGGTGCGTCGGTTTTCATGCGTCGGTGCTCTCTGCGGGCTTCAATCCGCGCTTCGTTGCAGCGGCCGTGATAAAGCCGCGCACCGTGGTCAGGAACTCCGTCTCGTCCAGCAAAAACGCGTCGTGGCCTTTGTCGCTCTCGATCTCGACGAACGACACGTTGGCCGCCACTGCGTTCAATGCCTGCACAATGGCGCGGCTCTCGCGCGTCGGATAGAGCCAGTCGGAGGTGAACGACACCACGCAAAAGCGCGTCTTGGTTCCCCTGAAGGCGTCCGCCAGAACCTCGCCGCGCTCGGAGCGGAGATCGAAGTAGTCCATGGCTCTGGTGATGTAGAGATAGCTGTTGGCATCGAACCGGTCGACGAAGGAGGAGCCCTGATGTCGAAGATAGCTCTCGACTTGGAAATCGGCGTTGAATGAGAACGTCAGTTGCGAGCGGTCTTGCAGGCTGCGTCCGAACTTGCGGTGCAATGCCTCTTCTGAAAGATACGTGATGTGCGCCGCCATGCGGGCCACAGCGAGACCGTTGCGCGGGTTTTTGCCCTGGGCAATGTAGCTCCCCCGGCACCAGTCGGGGTCTGCCATCACGGCTTGGCGGCCGACTTCGTGGAAGGCGATGTTTTGCGATGAGTGCCACGCGGCCGTCGCAATAGGCACTGCGGCAAACACTCGGTCTGGAAATCGCGCGGCCCATTCCAGCACCTGCATGCCGCCCATGGAGCCGCCAACGACCGCAAACAGCTGGCCGATACCGAGATGATCGATAAGCCTTGCTTGCGCTTCAACCATGTCGCCGATGGTGATGACGGGAAAATCCAACCCAAAAGGTTTGCCGGTCGCAGGGTTCAACGAGGCGGGTCCGGTCGATCCCATACACCCGCCCAGGATATTCGGGCAGATGACGTAGAAGCGGTTCGTGTCGACGGGCTTTCCAGGTCCGACCAGCGTTTCCCACCACCCAGGCTTGCCGGTCATTGGATGAGGGTTGGCGACGTGCTGGTCGCCGGTTAGCGCGTGGCAGATCAAAATGGCGTTGGATTTGGCGGCATCGAGCGCGCCATAGGTCTGGTAGGCGATTGTAAAAGGCTTCAGCTCCAGCTGGCATGCAAGCTTCAGGGGCGCTGTTTCGGGGAAGCTTACAACGTGGCTCGAGGGCGTGTGGACCTCATTCAGGCGCGACGCAGCAGTGACGGCAATGTCGGGGATCGCGGACGTCATGCCTTTTGGGCCCAGCCTTGCTCGAAGTATGCACGTTGTGTTTGATTGAGCCGTTAGCTAGGACGTAGGGCCGGAAAGTCAACTTTAATCTTTGATTTCAACAGGGC
>JANOKW010000012.1:0-2493 GCA_031419475.1 Hyphomicrobium sp.
CATTGCCACGCCGAGGAACGGTGCCTCGGCCGCGGCCGGTTCCCCGGCCGACTTGGTTTTGCGAACAGCTGCCATGGTGCCCCCTAGAGTGCTTCCGGAAAAAGCCTGTCCCTGCGCGACCACTTGGAAGTCCCCTTGCGGGGAAGGCGGGGATGGGAACCGGTTTTCCGAAAAGAAGCACGACAAGACAAAGTGTCAGGGTCTGTCCGTCGTTCAATCAAAACCGGACAGACTCTAGAGCCTGGACTTGCCGCTAACCGCCCCGAGACTATAGTGCCCCCAAAGTCGAGGGGATCCCATGACAGACACGCGCTACGACGTCACCGGCATTGGCAACGCCATTGTCGACATTATTGGCCGCTGCGACGACGCCTACTTGAAGAAAATTGGCGCTGGCAAGGGCTCCATGCGCCTCGTCGATGCGAACGAAATCGCCAAGATCTATTCCGGAATGGGACCAGCGATCGAAACGTCGGGCGGCTCGGCGGCAAATACACTTGCCGGCATTGCATCCTTTGGCGGCCGCGCAGGGTTTATCGGCAAAGTCGCCGACGACGAATTCGGCCGGATATTCTCACACGATATTCGCGCCATTGGCGTCAAGTTCACGGCACCTCCCGTTTCGGGCTCGATGCCCACTTCGCGATCCCTCATTCTTGTAACGCCCGATGGCGAACGCACGATGAATACGTTTCTTGGCATCTCGACCGATCTCGATCATGGCCAGCTTGATCGCGACCTCATTCGCGAAAGCGCGATTCTGTATCTCGAAGGTTATCTCTTCGACCGGCCCGAAGCCAAAGCCGCCTTTCGCGACGCACTCGCGGAAGCCAAACAAGCCGGCCGCAAAGTCGCTCTCACCTTGTCGGATGGCTTTTGCGTTGATCGCCACCGCGCGGAATTTATCGAACTTATCCGTTCCGGCGTCGATATTCTCTTCGCAAACGAAAGTGAAATTATGTCGCTCTACGAAACCCAGAATTTCGACACGGCTGCGGATTATGCGCGCCGCGATACGAAACTCGCGGTGCTCACGCGCAGCGCCAAGGGCTCAGTCATTTTGGCCGACGGCCAGTCGTTTTCTATACCCGCAAACAAAATCGAAAAAGTTATCGACTCGACAGGCGCCGGCGATCTCTACGCGGCCGGTTTCTTGTTTGGATATGCGAATGGCAAATCACTCGAAACATCCGGCAAACTCGCGAGCTTAGCTGCCGCCGAAGTCATCAGCCATATCGGCGCCCGCCCTGAAGCCAATCTCGATCAATTAGCCCGTGACAGCGGATTGATAGCTTAATTGAATTAAGGACGGAATAAATCAATTCGCGTCTTATAATCTCTGAACGCTGTTCAGAGATGGCCTATTTACAGCTAATTAAGCGACTAATTCGGCGGTTGATTTAAATTCCCTAGAATTGGCGCTGAAACTCTCTCACACTCCTTGTAACGAATCGCTTCGTTCGAGGTTAGATTGAATGTTGGAAGCAAGAGGCCGTAGAGGCCGCCCAAAAGGCACAGGAATAGACGACAGCGACAGAATTGCGCGCCTCGCCGAACTCCTGCGCATTCAACCGGAATTGAGACCCACGACCGCCATTCGCGCAATGGGCATCATAGATCCATCGATCGTCCGGAGAATTCGGGACAAGTACAAAATCTATATGCGTACCACCGCTCAGCTATCTGTGAGCGGCACGCCGATCCAACCACAAAGGCCGCGCCAACCAGCAGCCCCGGTTATTTTGGCGCACAGAAGCTAGTCATGTGCGGATTATCCGCAACAACACCGATCCTACTCCAAATATGCGAACAACTAAAAGGGCCGCTGCCCCAAGCGGCCCTTTTTTTTGCGACTCAAAGTTTGCGCAGGCTTACGGCTTCCACGCGGTGACTTTCGCTTTTTCGCAGAATAAGCCGCGCGCGCTGGCGCGTGGGAAGAATGTGTTCTTCGAGATTTCGCAAGTTGATTGTGCGCCATAGCGATAAGGCGCGCCTGTGCGCTTCGTCCGGATCCATTGCCGCAAATTTGTGGAAATAGGCGCCGGGATCGCGAAAGGCTGTGCTTCGCAGACGCATAAAGCGCGTCACATACCAATTCTCGATCACGACGGGATCGGCATCGAGATAGATCGAGAAATCGATGAAATCTGAAACGAACGGCATCGCCTCGCCGCCTTTCGGCATTATGGCCGGCTGCAGCACATTCAGTCCTTCGATGATAAGAATATCCGGCAATTCAACGCTGATCTTTTGACCTGGAAGAATGTCGTATTGGAAATGCGAGTAAACCGGCGCCTCAACCTTGTCGACGCCCGATTTCACGTCAGCAAGGAAATTCATCAGCTTTGCCGTATCGAAACTTTCGGGAAAGCCTTTACGGTCCATAAGACCGCGATGTTCGAGTTCGGCATTGGGGTGAAGAAAGCCATCTGTGGTCAAGAGATCGACCCGCGGATGGTCGGGCCAGCGCGCCAGCAAGGCTCTGAGCACACG
>JANOKW010000013.1:0-7400 GCA_031419475.1 Hyphomicrobium sp.
AGTTTGAAATTTGGCCGTCTTGGCCCCAGTTGCGTGCCGCCCCGGCTCGCACCATACTGGTTGTATGACCGATAAAGCACCCCGCAGGAAGCGCCCCCGTGACGCAAACCAGCTCGCCAAGAGCATTGTATCTATCGCTACCGGTGAGACTGAGGATCGCGATCTGACGCCAGAAGAACAGGGCAAGGACCCTGCCGCCGTGAGCTTGGGTCGGCGTGGTGGCCTGAAAGGCGGGAAAGCTCGTGCGGACAAGCTGACGGTGGAACAGCGGGCCGCAATTGCCCGGCTAGCGGCTTCCACAAGATGGAAAAAGGCCGACTAAGCGGCCTCTTCTTCAAGCAATTCTTCCTCAATGTCATTGGTGAAGTCAAATACGGGCTGAATCGGTTCTTGCTCTGGATTCTTGTCATTATAGACATCGACATCAACTTTTAGCTGGACGCAATCTCCGACGATCTGCTGCCGCCTTTGTGCGAATGCAAGCTCCATATGTGGCCTAGGAGCGGTGTCCATTTCATCCCACTCAAAGCGGGTCTGGCCGTTCTCGGTCACTCTGACCGGGTGCTTCTTTCGATACCGCCGCCCGCACTTGTCAGTGCCATATTCTTCACGCCATGCGCGAGCTAGGTCTTCTGCAAGCACATCGATAACGTCCGATGTGCGGGGCCGCCATAGACCCTGATCATAAGCCCATGCAGCAACATCCTTTGCTGTCGACGGGCCGGAATGACCGGCCTCGTGATACAGCGCCCAGAATTTTTGCATTTCCTCCTTATACGACGCCATTCTTGCCTCCTAAGACCGGAAATTCCTGACCCCAGCCGTCTGTGAACGCAGACGCCGCTATGATTTTACGAATCTTGACCTTCATTTTGTTGAGAAGGTCTGGCCTAGAGAGATAGTTCTGAAGCTGGCCGATCACGATGCCTGGATGGCGCTTTATGCGCTTCGAAAACTTAGTAATTTTCTCTTCTGAAAAATAAGGTCGCACACGCGCGACAAAGTCAGTGAGTTCTCTGCGCGGCACACAAAACTCTTGGCTTGCAGTGCTTGCTTCTTCTTCTTCCACAGACACGTTTCTGCCGTCGCCTAGATCCTCGTCTAATATCAATCCGTTGTTCGCGTGGTTGCGAAGGATGTGCTCTAGTTCGTGCCGAAGAACGAACCAGAAATTGTCGCTTCGATCAAACCGCAGCGTCATCCCGACAACGGGCGATTGTTGGTCTAGCCAGAAGCACACTCCATCAATCCTAGAACCCGGCAATGGTTCGACGACGACAAACCTTACACCGCAGTCTGCCAAAATCTTTGCAACGTGACGGCCTTCTTCTGGCTCAGTCAACAGCGCTTCCATCTTTGCGATGGCAGAGCGCAATCCGTCTGCCGAGTAAGGCTTAGAAGGGATAACGTCGGCAAGCTGCTTCACGCGGAAAAGCCATGCCCACTGTAGAGGCGAAACATTCTCTGCATAATTTCTTCGCGCCGCATGAGGAAAATGAATGTCCTGCTCAAGCGACGTTAGGCCGAAGAAACTCAACGCAGATTTTTCCAGAACCGTGAGGTCTTCCGCATCCGGAAGCCATCCGCGTTTGATCATGTCTCTCACTGGGAACTTCTCACGCAACAGGACCCGGCGCGCGATGTCGTTGGAAGCCGGACGCGCTTTCGAGAGTTGAAAAGCCGACTCTAGGTTCATCCAAAACATATCGCTTGTGCCAAAAGCCGCAGACAGTTCTTTCGCGGTTTCAGGCGTGATGCCGCGCTTTCCAGCGATGATTTCATTCACCAACCGGGTCGGTCGACCTATAATCTGCGCGAACTCAGTCTGGGTCCAATTGCGGGCATCCAGCTCGTCGCGCAAGTATTCTCCTGGCGAAAATGCTTCTACCGGCACCCTGTTGTTCACGTCGTCCTCCTGCGTTCAGTGATAGTCTTCGATCTTTTTGATCGTTATCGTTTTGCGTAGTCCCTTCGGCCCCAGCTCCGTGATCAGACGCCACTGGTCATTTATGCGGAACGAGTGCTCGTGATCGCGCGGCGGCTTCAGTCGCTTGAAATGAAGGCCCCTGGAGTTGTGAAAATCACGCTCGTCCACCGCTGCGCGAATAGCCTGCATGACCTTGCGAAAACCACGAACAACGGGTCGTTCCCAGCCTCCTGTGAAACTCGCGTCGGTTTCCAGCCTATCAAGCGCTGGATCATCAAACTCAACCTCGAATGACACCACGGCCCCCAATATATAGCTGACCCGAATCAAGGGCACAATACCATTTTTACACTTACTGTAATAATCGTATCTTGACAATACCCGACTGCTCAAGCATATTGGTCAGTATGAACAAGCTAACCCCTGAAAAGCGCGCCCAAATCCTGCACCTCCTCTGTGAGGGCATGAGCATTCGGGCAATCACTCGGACTGTTGGCATTTCCAAGAACACGGTCGCCAAGCTGCTAGAGGATGCTGGTCGCGCTTGCTCGGCTTATCACGATGAGCACGTTCGCGGCGTGACTGCCAAGCGCGTCCAAGTCGATGAAGTCTGGTCATTCACTTACGCCAAACAAAAGAATGTCACGACGGCTACCGCCGCCCCGGAAGCCGCTGGCGACACTTGGACGTGGACGGCAATCGATGCGGATACAAAGCTGATTGTTGGCTGGCTCGTTGGTGGTCGCGACTCAGAATACGCAAACGCATTCGTTCACGATCTTGCCTCGCGTCTTGCCAATCGTGTGCAGCTTACGAGCGACGGCCACGGTGCCTATTTGCAGGCCGTTGAAGGCGCTTTCGGAGCCGATGTGGACTATGCCCAGCTCGTCAAAATCTACGGCTCATCGCCTGAGAGCGCCAAGGGTCGCTACAGCCCCGCCGAATGCACCGGCATTAAGAAAACCCGCATTGAAGGCGAGCCGGACGAAAAGCACGTCTCAACAAGCTACGTCGAACGTTCGAACCTTACAATGCGGATGCACATGCGCCGGTTCACACGACTGACGAACGCTTTCTCGAAAAAGATCGAAAACCACGCCCATGCCGTCGCGCTTCACTTCGTTTACTACAATTTTTGCCGTATTCATTCGAAGCTGCGCATGACGCCCGCGATGGCGGCTGGTATTTCGTCTCGACTTTGGGAAGTATCCGATATCGTCGCGCTCTTGGATGCCGCCGAAGCCAAGCCAGCAAAGCGTGGCCCTTACAAAAAAGCCGCTTAGATTTCAAACTGACCCACTACCAGATAGAGTGCCTTCTTGCGCTGCGCTGTCAACGCCGGCTAAGCTGAACTGAGCGCCGCCGGGGGCAAACTGAACAGCACCTGGATCGCGGACCAGCTCGGCGAAACTCTTGGCAAGAACCTCGCGGGACAGAAGCGTCGTGCCTTCACGCTTTTTCAATGCGCCGATCTTTTCGATGGGCACAATCTGGATAGCACCCTGCAGATCCTCCCCGATCTCCGCCAACAGCGCGAAGGGATTTCGCGGATTAACCCCGAACCGCCGGCCCCAATTATTGAGCGTGTCGTCGTTATCCGGCAGCAGCCCCCATAGGAACGGCCGGATGACTTTGTCGTCATGCTCTGCCACCGAGAGCGGCATCGAAATCGACAACGGGATCGCGGTCTCGGCTTTGCGATTACTGGCGTCATAGGCGAAGCGGTACTTGCCCTGATTTTTCGGCCCATGTGCATCCTGTAGGATGCTGCCGATTTCGGCACCATTGATGAGGACGCGCAGCTCTTTGGTCATGTCCGCTTGCGCGTCTTTGGCGTGCCAACACGCGGTGGAAAGGGACGCGGCTTAACAACAGGGGGAGCCGCAACCGGACCAGACCGCACCAGCCCGGTGTCGGCAATAGCGTCGATGTCAATGGGGGAAGTTGCATCAACCGGAAGCCGGTCCTGCATGACATCGCGGCTCGCATAGGCGGCGAGCGTGATCTGGAGTTCGTTCAACACGCGCAAGACCAGATCGAGGCGCGGCGAGGCCTTGCCGCGCTCGACCTGACCAAGCCACACCCGCGAGACGCCGAGCCGCTCAGCCAGCTGGGCCTGGCTCAGGCCCTGCGTGCGGCGGACAGCCATAATGACAGCACCGAGCTCGCTCGGACGGCGGATCAGCATGTGGGCGCCGAGCTAACGATCAGCATCATATCCACAAGGTAATCGATCATTGTCTTTATAGCAATGAAAATAATCGTTATCATTTTCTAAATGAGTACGATCGTCGTCACCATCGGGCGGCCATCCGGCTCCATCGCCTTGAAACTTGAGCCATGGGCATCATGCATAAAATCGCCGGCTCAGACTAAATTCGGCTTATCGCGGGCGACAATTTTCTGCTTTCTGTTTAATTTTTTCACCAGCGCGTTCTGGCGACGGTGTTCCACAAAAAGACAGCCGGCTCGTCCACGCGGTTGTGTTCAAAACCGAGGACGCTGAGCGAAGCTGTGCTGAGAAGAAACCGTTGTGCTTGCTCCACCTGCAAGCCGATCCAACGTGCCGCGAATACGCGCCCAAAGCGACCATGTGAAAAGACAGCAATATTGCCCTCTAGTGTCCGGAGCCGGTCAATCGACCGATCAGCACGTTGCGAAATTTGTGATGGTGATTCACCACCCGGGCATCCGTCGCGAAAGACATTCCAGTCTGGCCTCCGTTGGCGAATTTCAGTCGGGCGCAGACCTTCGTAGTCGCCGTAGTCCCACTCGGTAAGGTCCGGCTCAATTTCTGCAACTTCTCCGAGCCCAGCCAACTCACATGTTCGCCGTGCGCGCCGCAGCGGACTCGAGAACACACAGTTAAAGTCTACCGCGCCGAGTGGCGCTGCTAGCATGCGGGCGTCTTGCTCGCCTTGCTCGTTAAGCGCGATGTCGGTACGTCCAGTATGTTGACTGGACAGTGACCAATCCGTTTCGCCATGTCGAATGAAGTACAGACGGGGGAGTACCGTTTGCGTATCAGTACGCGGCAGCGCGGTTTGCAATCTAGTCATTTCCGTCCCGCCCATTTCCAGTTCCGGATTTCCGGCATGTCTTCGCCGTGCTCGGAAACGTAGGCTTTGTGCGCGGTGAGCTTATCGTGGATGGTTTCCTTGACTGCAACAGCGCTAGGGCCGAGCTGGGGCACGCGAGCAATAACGTCTGTCACGAGATGAAAGCGGTCCAGATCGTTCATCACCGTTAGGTCAAACGGCGTCGTAGTGGTGCCTTCCTCTTTATAGCCGTGCACATGAAAATTACCGTGGTTGGCACGGCGATATGTGAGCCGGTGAATAAGCGTGGGATAGCCGTGGTAGGCGAAAATGACCGGCTTATCTCTCGTGAAGAGCGCATCGAATTCAGCGTCGCTCAGGGCGTGCGGGTGCTCATTGGGAGATTGCAGCTTCATCAGATCAACAACGTTGATCACGCGGACTTTTAATTTCGGAAAATACGTCCGCAGCAAATCGACAGCGGCAAGAGTCTCGAGCGTCGGCACGTCGCCGCAGCACGCCATGATAACGTCGGGTTCGCCGCCTGCGTCGTTGCTCGCCCACGGCCAGATCCCGAGTCCGGCCGCACAGTGCGCGACAGCAGCATCCATATCGAGCCATTGCGGGGAAGGTTGTTTACCAGCGACAATCACATTTACGTAGTTGCGGCTCCGTAAGCAGTGGTCGGTCACTGAGAGTAGGGTATTTACATCGGGAGGTAAATAAACACGAATGATTTCGGCCTTCTTATTGACGACGTGATCAATGAAGCCTGGGTCTTGATGGGTGAACCCGTTGTGATCTTGCCGCCAGACATGCGAGGTGAGCAGGTAGTTCAGCGACGCGATCGGGCGGCGCCAGGGAATACTCCGCGTCACCTTCAACCACTTGGCGTGCTGGTTGAACATTGAATCGACGATGTGAATAAAAGCCTCGTAGCTGGGAAAGAATCCATGCCGCCCGGTGAGCAGATAACCTTCCAACCAGCCCTCGCACTGATGTTCGCTGAGCATTTCCATTACGCGGCCATCGGGTGCGATGTGGTCGTCGAGGGGAGTGATCTCTGCTGTCGAGCACCGGTTTGTGACCTCAAATACAGCGCCCCAGCGATTTGAGGTCGTCTCATCCGGGCTGAAGACGCGGAAGTTGTTTGGGTTCAGTTTTATCACGTCGCGAATAAACTGGCCTTGTACGCGGGTCGCTTCCGCGTTCACATCTCCCGGCCTCGTGACCTTGACCGCATAGTCCGAGAAATTTGGAAGACGAAGGTCATGCAGGAGGACGCCGCCGTTGGCATGCGGATTGGCGCTCATGCGGCGGACGCCTTTCGGGGCCAGCTCTGCAAGTTCGGAGTTCAGCTTTCCTGTGGCGTCGAACAACTCATCCGGGCGATAACTCTTCAGCCAGTTTTGCAATAACTTTAAGTGGCCGGGTTCATTCATCTCGCCCATCGGGACTTGATGGGAGCGAAACGTGCCCTCGGTCGCTTTGCCATCGACAAATTTTGGGCCGGTCCAGCCCTTCGGTGAAACTAAAATGATCATCGGCCAGCTCGGGCGCTTGCTGAACCTGTTGGTACGAGCCTCGCCTTGGATACTTTGAATGTCGGCCACGACCATGTCGAGCGTCGCTGCCATGAGCTGGTGCATCTTGGCTGGGTCATCGCCTTCGACGAAATAGGGCGTGTAACCATAGCCGCGAAATAGCGATTCAAGTTCATTGCGTGGAATGCGTGCCAGCACGGTAGGCCCGGCAATCTTGTAACCGTTGAGGTGCAGGATTGGCAGCACGGCGCCATCATGCACTGGGTTTAAAAACTTGTTCGAGTGCCAGCTTGTGGCGAGTGGACCGGTCTCCGCCTCTCCGTCGCCGACGACACACGCGACGATGAGATCGGGGTTGTCAAACGCTGCGCCGAACGCGTGCGACAGGCAGTAGCCCAATTCGCCGCCCTCATGAATCGAACCGGGTGTCTCCGGCGCAACGTGGCTTGGAATTCCGCCGGGAAATGAGAACTGTTTGAACAGCCGCTGCATGCCGTCCGAATCTTGGGTGATTGTTGGATAAACTTCGCTATACGTTCCTTCCAAGTACGCATTCGCGACCAACCCCGGCCCGCCATGACCCGGCCCTGTGATGTTGATGATGTTCAAGTCGTGCTGGGTGATGACGCGATTTAAATGGGCGTAGATAAAGTTTAGCCCCGGTGTGGTGCCCCAGTGGCCGAGCAGGCGCGGCTTGACGTGCTCAAGCGTGAGGGGCTGGCGCAGCAGCGGATTGTCGTAGAGGTAGATCTGGCCGACGCTCAGGTAGTTGGCGGCCCGCCACCAGGCGTCCATGCGGCGCAGCAGCGCGGG
Source organism: Hyphomicrobium sp. (assembly GCA_031419475.1). Taxonomy (GTDB): domain Bacteria; phylum Pseudomonadota; class Alphaproteobacteria; order Rhizobiales; family Hyphomicrobiaceae; genus Hyphomicrobium_B. The sequence continues at coordinate 7,323 of JANOKW010000013.1, forward strand.
GGAAGGCACCCTCACGCGGTGTCCCCGCTCGGCGGTCGCGGCTCGCCGCGCAGGCTGGCGACCAGGCGCTGCGTCTCC
>JANOKW010000014.1:0-3371 GCA_031419475.1 Hyphomicrobium sp.
CAAAGAAATCGAAGCCAAGGGTACCGCCATTCAGACAGCCGATCCAGGCAAGCAGCAGATGCTCCCGGCCGGCGAAGTCAATCAGCCGGTCAGCGCAGAAGAAAAGTACGATTGGGAAATCCGCATATTCCAAGAACGCCAGGCGAGCATCCCGATTGCCTGCGAGATCCCGCAACTTATGGACGAACGCGCCGGTGCCGTCGCACGCGCCATCCGGGCTAACATGAAGAGCTAAGCGGCGCTACACACTGAACCGAAAGAAAAACCGGGTGTTGTGCGCCCGGTTATTTGTTGCTGACTCGCGTTGCCCGTTACGGCTCGGGCTTCACGTCAATAACTGGCAAACCAATCTCCTGCCAAGCGTCCGTCCCGTCGGGGTACCACATGACATTCGTGTACCCGTATGTTAGCGCGCGCTTGGCCGCATTCCAGCTCATCCAGCAATCCCGCAGGCAAAAGAACACCATAGCTTTGCCTTTGGCGCCACCTGAGAGCCGCTCAAGATGCGACTTGTAATAGGTCTCAATGTGAGGCGCTAACACGCCGTAGCCGACGTTTGCCAGCCAAACGGCCCCGTCAATGGAATGGTGCGCCGGCTCGCGCCAGAATGTGCTAGCGGGCAGGTTCGGCGGCTTAGGCGCGCGCGGATAGACATCGATGAATGTTGCCGCTTTCTTGGTCCAGAGTTCGCTGGCTTGTTCCGGAGTTAATACAGTTGCGCCCTTGAGTGTCGCGGGCACGGGCTTGCGGTACTCGTCGGTCCGGTAATTTTCAGGCTCGGGTGGCTTTGGCTGGCCAACAGGGGGCGCGGCGCCGACGATGTCTCTGGCCGCTTCGCCAGCGCTCTCTTTGGCTGCTTCGCCGGTGGTGTCCTTGGCCGCTTGTTCAGCGGTGGCAATGCCCGCTCCGGGCAACACTAACAGCGCCAAGAGCGCCAAACCGCCAGTCATCATCCTGTGCATTGGTTCCCTCGTGTGCGGCCGGACGCTAAGCTGCAATGTATTCGAACAAGATTTGGTGGAGGTTACAAGTATGGGCGGCGTCCAGTTACGTGACGCCGCCCATACTCTTTGAACCTGGCCCTATTATAGCCTTAGCGCTGCGCGCCAGCGGCGCTAGCAGGAACCGGAACGTCAACCCGCTGGGGTTTGGGTGCCTCGGCCTTCTCTGGCGGTGCGACGCCGCCATTCGGGCGCGGGCTAGTGATGAGATCCATCTTGGTGTCATCATCGACCATTAGCGGCAAGTCGTAGTCCAGAAGAATTTTGTCAATGTCGCCCTGACGCTTGGCGATGATCTCATTCAGGCGGCGTTTCCATTCCGCATCGCCGTTGCGCACGCCCATGGTGATCCGAAAGGCGATTTTTCCGGCGCCCGATTCTTTGAGCAGCGGCACCACGACGAGCTTTTCGCCGCCACGTGCGGCCCAGTATGCCGCAAGCGGGCCCCATTCCACGCCGACGTCGACTTCGCCGGAGCGGATGTCGTTCATCATTTCTTCCGCCGGATTGTCGTGGCGGCGATCGACCATCAGACGATAGCCTTTGATGTTGCCCATTAGGCCATGCTTCGCGACGTAGTTTCCACCGGGCGAGCCCTGCACGACGCCGATTTTCTTGCCCTTGAGGCGCGGGTCGGCGAGCGTATCGATGCCGTCGAAGCCATTGCCTGCCTTGTAGACGAGCGCGGCGGTCGAACGGTAGATCGCGTTGGTGTTCAGAACCATGTCGTCACCCTGGCCCCAGCCGATGACGAGATCGCACTTCTTGGCTGCAAGCGTCATGCGAATAAAACCGGTCGCCTTCGGGAACCACGTGTAGACGACAGGGATCTTCAGTTCTTCCGCAAGGATATCTGCGATTTTGTTTTCGAAGCCTTCGCCCTTCTCGTTAGAGGACGGCAAGTCGGATGGGTCAGCGCAGACACGCAACTGCTGCTTGTTGACGAGATTGGCCGTCGGAACGTCTGCGGCGCGGGCGGCCGTGCTGACACCAGCGGCGGCGGCGAGAATGAGTGCGAGAGCTTTCTTCATAGGAGCGTTGAGCCTTCCATACGTTTACGTCGGCTGTCATTTGAACATTCGATCTGGGACGTACTACGGCTGGGGCGGTCATTCGACCAGTTTTTCCCGAAAAATCGGGAAATTTTTCGTGACCCGTGCGTCATCAAGGGCTCTCAATCCCCCGCATGCGCCGGTTTGGTGCCGTGGACAGCCACCATGCCTAAACCAGCCTCAAAACGCAAAAGGGGCAGCCCTGTTCAGGCCACCCCGTAGTTTTAACCGTCAAATTCGCGGACGACGCCGTGGCAGGTCGAATTTACTTCGAGTCGGTGCAGTCGGCGGCCTTTTGCTTGGCTTCCGCAGAAATGTCCTCACGGCCGTTCGGACGGCCGGCTGGAAGACCCGTCTTGCTGTCCACCGTGTTGTTGGAACGTGCCTTAACGTAGGTGTAGATGTCGTCGAGGTAGCACATGACGTTCCGATCTTCGCCGAACGCCGGCATCACGTATGTGGTACCGCTCGTTTCGCGAATGCGGCCACCGACGACGACGCCGAAGAATGTTTCGTAGTCCATGGTCTTCAAGGATTCGGCTAAGCCCGGCGCAAAGGTACTGCCGAGTGCGTTCGGACCGTGACAGACGTGGCAAGCGTCGTGGTAGCGGCGGAAGCCCTGCCATGTCGCCCAGTCGACCGTAAAGTCTTTTGTCACGACGGGAATTGGGTTGCCGTCTTTGTTGCGATAGCGGCCATCCGTGAAGGCGATGCCTTCCATGGTCTTGGCTAGGTCTGCAACAGGACTGCCCCCGGCAGGAGCTGCAGCAGCGGCGGCAGGTTCAGCCGGTTTGGCGGCAGGCGCTGCGGCTTCTGCAGGTTTTGCAGCGGGCGCTTCGGCCGCGGCAGGAGCCGGTGCCTTTTCGGCGGGAGCGGCAGCAGCGGGCGCCGGCGCTGTTTCAGCAGGAGCCGCAGCCGCTGGCGCGGCGGGCTTGTCTTCTGCTTTTTTCGGATCTTCAGCCCCGCACGCTGCGAGACTCAGCGCGGAACATGCCATCGCCGCGACTGCCAATCTGATGCCAAACTTGTTCACGCGTTTCCTCTCTCTTGTTGGTCGTTCACTCTGTCACATCCTGTTTCGTCCCAGCGCTTTTGGCCGGTTGCGGAAACACGATGGCAATTCCCCTCGGTGTTACATTGACGTTACGCTGCTTCAGCTGATTTGGACGCTGCAGCGGCTGCCACGCGAGGCCTTCTTCCGCGACCTTCGCACAAGTTCTCTAGTCTATTGCTAGACCCACTTACAAGTAAGCCGACGCGGGTTGCCCCGCGTCGGCCTGTCGCAAACTCAAGCTGTCAGATTATGGCAGCGTGAATA
>JANOKW010000015.1:0-3052 GCA_031419475.1 Hyphomicrobium sp.
AGTGCCTGTTTCGATTTATCTCATGGCCGATATCGCCGACAACATCAAATCGCTGCGTGTGTTCATCGACAACAATCCCATGCCCATGGTTGGCACGTTTACGTTTGGCAAGGCCGCCGGTTTTGGCCCGAAGACGATTTCAACGCGCGTGCGCTTCGACACCTTCTCTTACATCCGCGCCATCGCCGAAACCGATGACGGCAAACTTTTTATGGCGACGCACTTCGTGCAGGCGGCAGGCGGGTGCTCGTCGCCTGCTATGAAGGACGCCCAAGCCGCCCTCGACACTGCCGGTCAAATGCATGTGAAAAAACTGAATGATCCGCAGAAGTTTACCTCAAACAAAAATGCCTCGTCGGTCACGGCCGAGGCCATGGTCATGTTGCGCCACCCAAACTATTCGGGGATGCAGATGGACCCGGCAAGCGGGCAATTCATACCCGCAAAGTACGTGCGAACGCTTGATGTCACGCGTGGAAACGAACTTGTGTTTCATCTCGAAGCCGGAATTTCGATGTCCTCGAACCCAAATGTCCGCTTTACCTACGGCACGAACGGCGACGAACCGCTGAGCGCCGTTGCTGCGGATTCGGATGGCGCGGTCTTCAAGGCGAGCAGCCCGCCGGGAAATACTTGAGACCAACACCCATCCCAAACACTCAGCGCCCGCAGACTTGAACACGGAAAAAGGGCGCATCAGGCGCCCTTTTTCAGATTGAATTTCGACGGCGTGCTGAACTTCAAAAACAGCGCAATTCGGCTTCAATCTGGGCGAGCTTTAACTTCTTGATCTTTGCTTGGATCGGCGCGTGGCTCATCGTTGCCACGCTCTCTCCGCCGCGCAGCTGCACCGACATGATCGTTTCGGCTTCTTCATACTCCGCAAACGGCAGCAGCGCTGCAATCTGGTCTATGGAACACGAACACTTTTCCAGAATTTCCCGAGTTGGCCCGTTGGCCTGCATGCAGCCGTAGACATAATCGGCGCGCGATACAGTCGGGTAATCGTTAGCCGGGAGTTCCATGGCCAAAGCCGCAGTCACGGACAGCGCAGCGGCGGCAGATAGGACAGCAGTCAAACCGAAATGTCGGCGCCTCATTTAACACCTCCAAATCCTACAATGGCCGTGCGGTCTTCGAAGCCTATTTTATCGGTTTCCGTACTCTTGATGACCGAAACCGATTCCACGAATTCGCCGGGCACTGTCGGACTGACAATCATCGAATAGGTCGAGCCCTGATACCCCTTCATCTTGGCAACGGCAGCGTCGTCCTTGAAGGGCGTGAGGCTAATGCGCAGGGCGTCGTGCGTCTCGCCCTTGAAGTCGATCTTCAGGGGCTCCACCGTTCCCTTTTCGTCGAGAACCTTTGAGAAGCGCGTCTTGAGATAATTGAAGTCGCCACCGCTCATTCTGGCAAACGTGGCCATGGCCTGCTGCATGGACACCACGAAGATTGGATTGATCGTCAGTTCAGGCATCTTTTGCAGTTCGCGCGCACGGTCGCCCGTGTAGATTTGCATATCGACTGCGCGCTTGCCGTTTACGACGTCCATGATCTTGACTGTAATTTTATCGGTGAACGCCGAACCGCTCAATGCCTCGTCCGAGGGTTTGCTCGCAAAATCATAGACGAGTTCGTCGCCCTTGTTGACCTTATCGAGGTGCTGCGCCTCAAAGATGAGTTGTGTTGCCTTTTTAACTTCCCCCGCGTCCGCGGCCGCAACCGGCGACGTCAAGAGGACTGCTGTCAGGAACGCGGCAAGGATCGTTCTCGTCGTCATGGCGTGCGATACTCCAGATCGTCGTGTTTATCGTTCTCGGCGCGCTTTTAGCGGCCCATCTGCGTCTTGACCAGTCCCACATCACAACCGCCATTAACGGCCGGGAACGCAGCCTCCACATATCCTGGGCGAAAGCGGCGGATTGCGGTACTTAAAAGGCGTTAACGTAGGAATTTCCCGAATGCGCGGGGGCCGTCGCCAACAGTTGCCTTGCCGGAAATCTCGAGGCGCCCGGCGTCGATCTTCATGACCACGTTATCGCCCCAGCAGGCAAAATAAACGGCGCCATCAGCCGCGCTCGTCTCTATCCCCTCAGGGTGATCGCAGGCCTCGATGGTTTTGAGTTGCTGTAGCGCTTCGAGGTCGAACACGGTAATAGTGCCTGCGCCCTGATCGGTGACGAAGCCTTTGCCAGCTGAAAGCGCCACGGCATAGGGCCGGTGCCCGACTGGAACGCGCCCAGCGGCGGTGCGGCCTGCGAGATCGATGACAGTCACGTCGTCGCTCGCGACGTTCGCCGTGTATGCGCGCCGGCCGTCCGCGTCGATGGTCACGCCGAAGGGACGTTCGCCGGTTTTGACGCTGCCGGTTCGCGTGCGCGTTGCAATGTCGATTATCGAGACTTCATTGCTGTCGCGATCGGCTGAGAGCAGCAGCTTGCCGTCGGGCGACACCGCGAGACCTGAGGGCGACAAACCCACCGCGATATCCGTCGTCACCGTGAGGTCGCCAGGGTCGATGACCGAGATCTTATTCGAATACCAGCCGGCAACGTAAATCTCGCCAGACTTTGGATTGACCGCGATGCCAAGCGGGCCGCCATCGATCTTCAAGCGCCGCTTGACCGTGCGCGATGTTGTATCGACTTCGGTCAGCTCTTTGCCGTCGGGGGCCGTGACATACGCCAATTTCTTGTCCCGAGACAGCGCAATCCCGGCCGGATTGCCGCCGATCCTGATTTCGGCCGACGTTTTCATCGTGACGAGATCGACGAAAGACAAGCTGTTGCCCGGCTGATTGGTGACGAGCGCCTCTTCAGCAATTGCTTGTGCGGCGCTCAAAAGCGTCAGCGCCGGCACGAGCAATCGCCAAAAGAATGTCATAGTGTTTATCAACCGCCCGCCGCTTCCACTTTGGCCTTGAGGCCGTCGAGGCCCGCTTTGACCATTGCGGTAATGGCAGCTACGGCTGCTTCGTCAGAAAGCTCGGGCGGCGGGTCGTTGTTGGCGTAACCGCGATAGAAAGCGGTCTTCCATTCAACCGTTGATT
>JANOKW010000016.1:0-3446 GCA_031419475.1 Hyphomicrobium sp.
AGCGGGTTATCCCGTTCGCATCGAAGCGCTAGAGTAAATTCAGGTCGCGACCTTTGCATCCGACAATCATGTCGGCCGTCTACTTGGCCCGAGGAACTGGGACCAGATTCTAGCGATTTTTGATCCGCCCACGTTTGCACACAGCCAGGGTCACAGGCGGGCATGACCAGCGTTCAGTCCACTCCCGCAACACCTCCGTTACCGACCGTTCGGGCTCCGGTTAGGCAACCAGACGCGATAGGTCCGAGACCGACCGTCATCCCGCATTGCAGCGAAACGTCGGTCAGGGCCAACACCGACCGCTCTCGGACACGGACGATCAGTTGCAGTGTGCTTTCCCCGCACATCGGTTCACTGGCCATCGCTTCAAAAATCGCTGCGGCGCGGCAGATCCAGCCGTCGATGACCATTTTCGATCCTGTCGCAACAGCGAAGCGGCAATCGCCGGATCGGGAGTTTTACCCGAAGCTGTCCTGAGCATAGGCAGCATTGTGAGTTACCGATGATGCGCACGATTATCCACGACGATCGGGACCGCTTTGCGTTACCAGTTTTCGTGGCTGGGGCGCATCTCGACGTCGAAGGACCACGCCGATGGGTCCTGATGGGCAACGTGGTAGGCTTCGTCGGCGATGGCTGCAGGCTTGCAGAAAAACGCGTCAGGTTTGTCGGGGAACATAGTTGGTCGCGTAAACGGCGTGTCGATGGCCGCGTCGATCGTCAAATAGGCCACGTGGACGCCCTTGGGGCCAAGATCCCGTGCCATGGCCTGAGCCAGAATCCGCTGAGCCGCCTTTGTCGGCGCAAACATGGAGAAGTTCGGCTTTCCGCGCCAAGCTGCCGTGTTCCCAGTGACAATGAGCGCGCCGCCGTCGCCACTTTCGATCATTCCCGGCACTACCGATTGCGCCAGCACCATCAGCGCTGTCACATTCACCCGGAAAATCTTTTCGAACATGGCTGGATCGGCATCCAGTGGCCGCGCGAACTGCGCCATGACCGCATTGTGAACCGCAATGCGGGGAGCCCCAAGATCCAGCCGCACCTGGGCAATAGTCGCTTTCAGGTGTTCCAGATCGCCGACATCGCATACATAGGCACGCGCGCCAGCAAGTTCGCCCTCAAGTTTGAGCAATCGCGACTCTGTGCGCGCAAGGAGCGCAACGCGATAGCCCCCCTGAGTGAAGCGACGGGCGATCGCCGCGCCGGTGCCATCGCCCGCTCCCGTGATCAAGCAAACTGGTTGTGCCATGATGCATGCCTTTAGAGTCGGGGCGGAGCGGTATTTGCGAAAGAAGGCCGCGCGCTGAGCCTTGATAGATAGCCAGACAAAATCGTGAGCTTTGGTAGGCCCTTTTCTTCGCAAAGCATGCGGATTGTTCGGACGTAGTTGCTTATGGGGGTGCCGATAATTTCAAGTTCAGCCATCGTCGGGACCCTCGGGTAAACTTAGAGTATAACTGTACGCTATTTTGGCCGCAGACAGCAAGTGGCCTTGAAGTACATACGCGCCGAAGATACGTTCTTCCGCTGGCGAAATGTCGACGTGCCCGCCATCGGGTCGCGCGTTGGATAAGAGAAGAGGTTGAATATGGGCCGGTCTTCGAAAGTACGGGCAAGGCAAAATCGGTCGAGAATTGTCGAAGAAGCTAGTAGGCTCTTTCGCAGGTTCGGTGTTGAAAGTGTCTCGGTGACGGACATCATGCAGGCGACAGGCATGACGGCTGGTTGCTTTTATAAGCATTTTGACTCCAAAGACGCGCTCGTTCAGGAGGCATTTTCACTTTCCTTCGAGCAAGCGGGCCACTTCTGGGCCAACATCTCGGAAAAGAACGGCAGCGCTGGCGCGTCGTCTGCAATCGTGCGGCAGTACTTGACCAGGAGGCCGCTTGATCAGACTTGCCCCATCTTGGCTTTTTCGGCCCACGTAGCATCGGACGCGTCTGGGCCACTGGCACGGGCCGCCTATCGAGCAGGCACTAAGCACCTTTTCTCCCAGTTCATTGGCACGCGGCAACAACAAGACGCCAAGGTCACAATGCTTGGAGCGGGGTTTCTGGCCCACATCCTCAAAGACGACAAATGGGTTCGGGCTGTTCAATCGGCTGTGGAGAGTACCGCGAAGCGCCATCAGGAGTGCGCGAAATGAGCGACACCTATACGCCGCCGAAAATCTGGGCATGGAACAAGGAGAATGGCGGCAAGTTTGCAAACATCAACCGCCCGATAGCCGGTTCTACATATGAGAAGGCCCTGCCGGTCGGTCGACATCCGCTGCAGCTTTACTCAATTGCCACGCCAAACGGCGTGAAAGTGACGGTGATGCTAGAGGAGCTTCTGGCGCTCGGCCATAGCGGTGCGGAATACGATGCCTGGCTGATCAACATCTATAAGGGAGAACAGTTCGGCGACGGCTTTGTGTCCGTCAATCCGAACTCGAAAATTCCAGCGCTCGTGGATCGCAGCCATGCGAACCCCATTCGCGTGTTCGAGTCGGGGGCGATTCTGTTTTACCTTGCCGAAAAGTTCGGCGCATTTTTGCCGGTCGATGCCACTGCCCGTGCCGAGTGCATGTCTTGGTTGTTCTGGCAAATGGGCAGCGGCCCATTCCTTGGTGGCGGATTTGGTCACTTCTTCGCCTACGCGCCCACCAAAATCGAATACGCGATTGATCGCTATGCAATGGAGGTCAAGCGCCAACTCGACGTGCTCGACCGGCGGTTGGCGCACAGCGAGTATCTGGCAGGCCCCAACTACACGATCGCAGATATCGCCGCCTGGCCTTGGTATGGCGGGTTGGCGCGGGGAAGGCTCTACGACGCGGGCGAGTTCTTGCAGGTCCAAGACTACAAGAACGTTCAGCGCTGGACTCATGCAATTGCTGCAAGGCCTGCCGTGCAGAGAGGCTTCAAAGTCAACCGGACCTGGGGCGAACCGTCCGATCAGTTGCACGAACGGCATGACGCGAGCGATTTCGAAACCAAGACCCAAGACATGATAAACACCGGTGGTAACGGGACAGCGTCTTTATAACTCATTGAAATACTGGTGCTATGATTGTGACCCTAGGCGATGGCGCCATGCTCCATAGCCGTGCAAAGGGTTCAGCTCGCTCTGCCAAGCTCGCCTTCGGTGCTCTCACTTCAATGCTGGCTCGGTGAGCATTCCACACCGTCTGGTGAGCGGATGCCAAACATAACCGTTTGACGACGATCTGGCCGCTTCTGACCCCAAGCGTACTCCGCGTCCCACGCCTGTTGCGTCGAGCGCCGGCGGAGTGCCAAAAACTCAATGGGTCGCAACGGCTATCCTTGATGCCCCCCGACGGTACTATCTAGCCCACCGCCATGCAGAAGCGCTTTAAGTGGGCCTCATCTTCAGCGCTCATCGGCGGCGGCGAGAACAGCCGGAATGAAGGTAGGCGTCGCGTTGGCCTGAGCGAAGCG
>JANOKW010000017.1:0-4482 GCA_031419475.1 Hyphomicrobium sp.
TTTTCTCGCGATAGTCCGCGACCTCGTCCATTTCCTTGAGAATATCTGGGGGATTACCCGGAGTGCCTTGATAGGTCGCTTCCGTGAAAATCCAGCCGTCCTGCACGCCGCAATGGCGATATGTGAAGTCCATATCGGCAAGCGACAGAATATGGATATTGCCATCGAGATCAACGGCACGCGCGCTCGACAGCACGTCCTTGGACTCGCGCCCGTGCGCGCCTGCATTCATGCGCAAGGCGCCGCCGATCGATCCTGGAATGCCGCGATAAAACGCCAGGCCCGCAATGCCCGCTTCTGCCGCTGCACGCGCGACCTTTACGTCGGGCACTGCTGTGCCAGCGCGAAGCCGCTGTCCCGCCTCAACTTTGATTTCGCCAAAGCCGCGTCCCAAGCGGATGACTATCCCCGGCACGCCGCCATCGCGCACCAAAAGATTCGAACCAAGCCCAACGACGTTGATCGGCACGCCATCGGGAAGCCGCTGGAGGAAGTAGGCGAGATCTGCTTCGTCGGCAGGCGAGAACAAAACCTGTGCCGGGCCGCCGACGCGAAACCACGTGATGTCCGCCATTGGAGCGTTGGCAATCAACCGGCCGCGAAGGTCCGGCATAAGTGCTTTGAGATCGCCGGCAATATCTTCAAACATCATTGCGCGCCTCCCGGAAGGTCTCGCGCGCCGGCGAGCCAATCCGGCAGCGCATGCGCCCAATCGGTCGACATGCCAGCGCCGAGGCAGACGACGGTATCGCCGGGCTTAGCGAGCCGTTGGATGGCTGGCACAAGATCGGCGGGCGCTGCAACAGATTCGACCGAACGATGACCCGTATCCCGGATGCCCTTGGCAAGACTGTTGCTGTCGATACCGGGAATAGGGCTTTCACCGGCCGTGTAGAGTGGCGCCACGATCACGCTGTCTGCATCCTTGAAGCACGCCGAAAACTCGCTGAAAAGATCGCGCACGCGCGTATAGCGATGCGGCTCGACGATGGCGATGACGCGGCCCTTGGCGCCAGCGTGCGCAGCCGCGAGGACTGCCGCAATTTCCGCCGGGTGGTGCCCATAGTCGTCGTAAATCGTCACACCGTTCCACTCGCCCGTCAGCTGGAAACGCCGCTTGACGCCGGAGAAGGCGGCCATGGCATCATGTATCTTGCTGTCTTCGATACCGGCTTCTGTTGCAACGGCAATGGCCGCGAGGGCGTTCAGGGCATTGTGCTGACCTGGGATCGGCACCACCCACCCTACAAGCTTGCGCGACCCACCTTTGACCGACGCACTGAGCGTTGCATCGAATGTCGTTGCGCTGCCGTCTATGCGCACATTTTCGAGCATGATGTCGGCATCGTTGCTCGCCCCGTAGGTCAGCAAGCGCCGGCCGTCGCTGCGCAGGTTCAAGCGCTCTACCATCGCGCGCACGACCGGGTGATCGATGCACACGACCGCGAGCCCGAAGAACGGGATATTCTTGAGGAATGCTTCGTATTCGTGATGCATGGCTTCGACGGAACCGAAATAGTCGAGATGCTCGGGGTCGATATTGGTGACGATGCCAATCTCCGTCGGGAGACGCGTGAAGGTGCCGTCGCTTTCGTCCGCCTCGACAATCATCCACTTGCCTTGGCCAAGCCGCGCGTTTGAACCCCACGAGTTGATGATTCCGCCGGTGATGACGGTTGGCTCCGTTCCGGCTTCAGTGAAAATGTGCGACAGCAGCGAAGTCGTCGTTGTCTTGCCGTGCGTACCTGTCACCGACACGGTTGAATAGAGCCGCATGAGTTCGGCCAGCATCTCCGCGCGGCGGATAATCTGCAGGCCTTTACTGCGCGCTGCTGCCAATTCCGGATTTGTGGCTTTAACGGCCGTCGAGATGACCACATAGCGCGCGCCAATGAGATTGACGGCATCGTGTCCCACGAAAACCCGAATGCCTTTGGCGCGCAGCCGCTTGACGTTAGCGCTTTCCTTCTGATCGCTACCCTGGACCGTATAGCCTTTGGCCACGAGAATTTCAGCAATGGCACTCATGCCGATGCCGCCGATGCCGATGATGTGGAACGGGCCGATGTCGCGCGGCATCTGCATGTGAATTCGTATCCTCAACAGAGGGGCGGACTGGGCGCCCTTCAGGGTTGCGCGGCGTTCAAGTCGACTTAGCGAGTTTCAGAACAAAATCGGCTAAGCGGCTCACTGCGTCCGGCTTTCCCGCTTTTTTAGCGGCCTCCGCTGCCGCCGCAAGCACTTGCGGCGCGGCAGTTGCGCGCTGAATTTCGTTAGCTAAGCGTTCAACGGACAAGTCTTTCTGCTCGATACACCAGCCACCCCCTGATTCGGCAAGGCGGCGCGCGTTATTCAGCTGGTCGTTATCCAAAGCATGCGGCAAGGGCACCAACAGCGAGGGCCTTCCGATCACGGTCAATTCGGCAACGGTTGAAGCGCCCGCCCGGCCAATGACGAGGTGCGCCGCCGCCATCCGCTCGGGCAGATCCTTGAAAAAGGGCGCGACTTCAGCGGCAATGCCGCTTTGCGCATAAGCCGCATTTGTGCGTTGCAGATCTTCTTCACGTGTTTGCTGAACAACGCGCAGCCGCGTTCGAAGGTCAGCCGGCAGCGACGCAAGAGCCGGCGGTACCGTATCGGAAAAATAGCGCGCGCCCTGACTGCCGCCAAAGACGAGAAGGTGAATGGGGCCGTTCACTTGCGGCGGCTCAAACGCGCGGCGCGCGGCGTCCACAACTGCTTGACGCACAGGATTGCCGGTGAACTGCGCTTTCGATTGCAGTGCGCCATCGAGGAACTTCGTGCGTTCGAACGACGTCGCAATGGCTGTTACGCGGTTCGCCAGCAGCCTGTTGGCGCGTCCGAGCACGGCGTTTTGCTCGTGCACGGCCGTTGGCACACCACGCAATCGTGCGGCAGCAAGCGGCGGATATGACGGATACCCGCCAAAGCCGATGACGGCCGATGGCTCCACTTTGCCGATGATAGAATAGGCAGCCTTGGTGCCACGCGCCAAAGCGAAAGCGGTCTTGGCCGCTGCGATCGGCGAGCGGCTGGCCAACGTGGCAGCGGGGACTTGATACACAGCGCGCGCGGGAAAGCCCGCGCCATAGCGATCGCCGCGCATATCGATGATGAGGTCAACAGCCACTCCGCGGCGGCCGAGTTCTTCGGCCAATGCAAAAGCTGGAAACAGATGGCCGCCAGTTCCTCCGGCTGCCAACATAATAGAAATTTCTTTCTTCATCGCGTACCGGCGTGCCCCTTGATGTCGTGCGCCCCGATGGTCGGGAGCAATCGCGGTTTTTTAAGGCTTGCGGCATCTGCGCGCCGCCTAGTCAAAGCCAGCAACATGCCAGCCGTCACGGAAAGTGCCAGCATCGACGATCCACCGGCCGAAATAAACGGCAGTGTCATGCCCTTAGGGGGTAAAAGCCCGACATTAACGCCCATGTTGATCAGCGCTTGAAGACCAAACACCACCGCCAGGCCTTGTATTGCCAAACGGATTGATGCGTCGGGCTCGGACGCGGCGCGCCGTAAAGCGCGCAGCACGATGAAAGCGAAGATCCCCAGAAGAACGAGACATGCAATGACGCCGTACTCTTCTGCTACGACAGCAAAGATGAAGTCTGTGTGCGCGTCTGGGAGCACTGACTTAATTGTGCCTTCGCCCGGACCGCGACCGAACAACCCGCCCTCTGAAAACGATTGGATGGCGCGGTCGCCTTGAAAGTTCTCGAACGGAAACGGCTTAAAGAAACGATCCAAGCGCGATTGTACATGGCCAAGGTTATCGTAAGCGAGCCAGAAACCCGCGCCCCCTACTGTCAAAATGACGAGCGCGCCGATCAACGGCAATCCGGCGAGGAGATACAGCGCGCCAGCCGTCACGCTGATCAGCGCGGTTTGTCCAACGTCCGGCTGGCTGACGAGAAGTGCGGCAAATCCAAGCCACAGAAGTATGGCGAACGGCAGCGCGGGTATGTCCCTGCGCACGGCGGCCTCAGCGAAAAGCCAAGCTATCAGCACGACGAATCCGGGCTTAGCGAATTCCGAGGGCTGGAACGAATATCCCGAAAACGACAGCCAGCGTTTAGCGCCGTTAATTTCCTGACCGGTCAGAAGTACCGCGGCCATCGACGCAACTGATAGAACGAAAAGCGCAGCAGCGAGACGCCTGATGCCTGCAGGAGACAAAAACGATACGGCCGCAAGCGTGATCGCACCCAGCGCCGCAAAAACGAAATGACGTTCGACAAAGTAGAACGTCGAAAGCCCCTTTTTAAGTGCCACAGCCGGAGACGCCGCAAGCGACAACACGAGCCCGATACCGATCAACGCCAGGATCGACGTCAAGAGAACATGGTCGACCGTGAACCACCATTCGGCAAGCCGGCTGCGATCGGTGCGGCTGAGCTTCATGCCTTGACCCTGACCTCAATGCCCGGCATGGCAGAAACAAGCGCGCGGAACGCGTCG
>JANOKW010000018.1:0-8158 GCA_031419475.1 Hyphomicrobium sp.
GGCGCGGTCGAAGATTTGACGCCCGCCGTCTTGCGCGAGCAGCTTGAAGTCAATCTCATCGGCACGCACGATCTGACGCGGCGTATTATTCCAGCTATGCGCCGAAATGGTGTGGGCCGCATCGTGCAATGTTCGTCTGTCCTGGGTTTTGTCGCAGCACCCTATCGCGGCGCCTATTGTGCCTCCAAGTTTGCGCTCGAAGCCTTGTCGATTGCCATGCGTGGCGAACTCGATGGCAGCGGGATTTCCGTGTCGATCATCGAACCCGGTCCCATCCGCTCGCGCTTTGTCGAGACGGCGGTGGCGCGGTTGAGATCGCACGTCGATATTGAAGCCTCTCACCATCGCGATAAATATCTCGCGCGGCTGGTTGCGATGGAGGCCGGCGGTAAGGCAGCGTTCAAGCTCGAACCCGAAGCCGTGACCAAGCGGCTTGTTCATGCGCTCGAGAGCGCGAGGCCAAGGCGGCGCTATTATGTGACGGCGCCGGCGTACATTGCGGCGGCAGCGCAGCGGCTGTTACCTGGGTTCGCCAACGAATATTTCGCGAAAAAGTTTTGAGATGCTAGGCTGGGCTCTGATTTTAAGCCATCGGAGGGCATTGATCAGATGAGCCAAACGATCGACGCGCGCAGCCAACCCGTTCTGAAGCGTACCGTTGGGCCGATGCAACTGACGCTTTATGCGCTCGGCAGTATGCTGGGGTCGGGGATTTACGGATTGATAGGGCAGGCAGCGGGGCAGGTGGGCAACGCCGTGTGGTTGTCGTTCCTAGTCGCGCTTGTTGCGGCGCTGCTAACTGCTTTGTCCTACGCGTCGCTCGGGTCGCGTCATCCGCGCGCTGGCGGCGCCGCTTATGTGACGCAACGCGCTTTTGGCATCCCTGTTTTGAGTTTTGCCGTCGGCCTCGCGCTTGTGTGCTCGGGGCTAACGTCGATTGCTACGCAGTCGAAGGTGTTTGCCACCAACATCAGCGCTTTGATGGGCGCGGGTACGCTGCCGGTTGAGCTGATTGCTCTCGGTTTTATCTTGCTGTTGGCCGGTATCGTCTTTCGCGGCATCCAAGAATCGATGTGGGTTAACGTTTTGTGCACGATCGTTGAAGCCGCAGGCCTGTTGATCGTTATCGCGGTCGGCATGTCGCACTGGGGCAGCGTCGATCTTTTTGAGGTGCCGCCCGAGAAAGCCGATTCGAGTTTGATGTTCCTCGTCATGCTCGGCTCGGTTCTCACCTTCTTTGCCTTCATCGGCTTTGAGGATACGATTAATATTGCGGAAGAGGTCAAAGATCCGCAGACGACGATTCCGATAGCGCTTGTACTGGCGACTGCTGCGGCGGCAATTCTGTATATCGCCGTTGCAATTACGGCCGTTTCCGTGGTGCCGTGGCGTGATTTGGCTGCAGCGCCAGCACCTTTGGCCGAAGTTATGAAGCGCGCCTCGCCCAGTTTCCCGCCACTCATCATGACGTTTATCACCCTCTTTGCTGTCGCCAACACGGCGCTGGTAAATTACGTGACGGCGTCGCGGCTGCTCTACGGCATGTCGCGCCAAGGACTGTTGCACGACAGGCTTGGCGATATTCATGCGGACCGCCAGACGCCGCACATCGCCATACTCGTGCTGTTTGCCGTGCTTGTGCCGCTGGCGCTGACCGGCACGATTGCGCAATTGGCCTCCGCAACCGTGCTTCTGCTGTTGTTTGTTTTTGCCGTCGTCAATGGCGCGCTCGTGATTCTGAAGACCCGCGAGGGCGAGACCGAAGGGCGCTTTGAAGTACCGCTTGCTGTGCCGGTCTTGGGTGCCATTGTGTGCGCTATTCTAATCCTGTTTCGCGTATCGACCGGCGATTGGCGGGCACCAGCAATTGCGGGTGCCTTGCTCGCTGGGATCTTGCTCATTTATGCGGTTTTGCAGCCGAAGCCACTTGAGTGACGAGATTAGAGTAAGGCCGAGGACGCCGCGTGGCGCACCACAGGCCCAGTAGCCAGTAGGCAATAATCAGCAGGCAGCAGGCAGCAGGCGGCAGGCCACGCATTCAATATGAGATATGTGGTCAGATGGATCGATGGACCGACTTTCGCTGCCTAAATGCGGCCCCTTATGAATTTTATGAGGCCAATCTGGGGGCAATCTGGCGCACCCACAACAGACGGCCATAATAGCGTTGCATTCCCCGATTTGACGTTTGCCCGAAGATTTGGTTTCGCCCTATGTTGCAAAGAAAATACTCGTAACTGGATCGAGTGGTTGTTCGAGCGCAAACCGAGACGGGCCCGATGGGAGTGCCGCAATCGTCTGGACAATGCCGCGGCCGTACCGCGTCACGCTGCGCCGTTTGCGGCGCGGCCGTTCTGTCAGCGATTTCCATGGTTCTCACCGGTCACCCAGTGATCGCAGCCGGCGCAGCCACCGCTTGCTGCGCCGATCTCGAAATGCGCGTTGCGGAACTCGAAGCGGCGGCCGCACGAACCCGAGGCCGCACTGTCGAACTTTCCATCTCCGGCGTCATCAATCGCGCCATCCTCGTTTGGGATGACGGCCAGCGCCACGGTGCGGCATTGGTCACGAACGACAACGACAATTCGGTCGTAACCATTGAGGGCGAAGCCGGGGCGCTCAGCCATGGTTGGTTGGCAGGTTTCGTACTTGATTTTGATATTCTCGATGCCGGATCGGGCGACATCAGTCAACTCGACCAGCACGGCTTTCGCGCCTTGGAACTTGGCGAGCTTTCGGTCTGGCTCAGGAGTGATCGCTTTGGCGAAGTTTCGATCGGCAAAACAAGTGCGCGCGGCGCTTCGTCGGGAGCCAACGAGCAGGACCTGTCTGGCACGGAAGTCGCAGCCTACGCCGGCGTAACCGACGTCGGGGGCAGATTTTTTCTACAGCGCGCGGATGCACAAAATGCGGCCGGACCTCTCCGTGTGAAATGGGACGACGTCATCGACAGTCTGGACGAACCGGACGGCAACGTCGTGACCTACAGCTCGCCAGACCTGTGGGGTCTGTCGGCCACTGCGCTTTGGGGCGAAGACAATATTTGGAATCTCGCCGCCGCATATCATCAGACGATTGGTCCGGGGTTACAGATCGCAGCGGCGATCGCCGT
Source organism: Hyphomicrobium sp. (assembly GCA_031419475.1). Lineage (GTDB taxonomy): Bacteria > Pseudomonadota > Alphaproteobacteria > Rhizobiales > Hyphomicrobiaceae > Hyphomicrobium_B. The sequence goes on from JANOKW010000018.1 coordinate 3,113, forward strand.
CAATGGGAACCATCAACGCAGGGTTGACGATCTGCCCGATCACAGAACGGTGGCGGGATCGGTTTCGGTTCTTCATTTGCCGACGGGGTTAAGTTTGACTGGCGCCGGGGGCAAGCGCGACTTCATCGAATCTCTCACGCTGGCGAATGGGCGTGCGGCCACTCCGTCAAGTCCGCACTTTTACTATGCGAAGGCGGGTTGGCAGGGCGCTATCATCCAAGCCGGAGCGACGGCGGCGTATATCGAGGCTGGCCAGTTCATAGATTTTCTCGGCGGTAATGCGAGCGCAGCGACAGTCGAAAGTCTCGCAGGGCTCGGTGCGGGGGCGGCCTGCACATCGCCCGCAGCCGCCTGCCTCGTTTCCAATAGCAACGCCCAAATGTGGGGCCTTGGCGTGGTTCAATCGATCAACCAAAGCGAGGCTCAACTCTACTTCAGCTACCGCCACTTTGACGCCGATGCCGGCCTCGGCGACGCCAGCGGCTCTGCAGTCTCGTCTGTACCATTAACCGGGCTCGATACCTTTATGGCCGGCATGCTGATCGAATTTTGACGCCGCCCGGCCGGTTCAAAACTGTTGTCAAGTCTTTGACGCCGCCACTTTCGCCAGCAGGCTGCTCTGCACGCAGGCTTCTCACCCATGCGCAGACGGCGGTTGCTTTAAGACGCATCCGTGCATTGCGGCGCGCCAGCAGTGCAACCCGGACCCGGTTAGTTGCGATGCCGCGCCCCCAGCCCCGTGTGAATCCGGTTGAGGTGCATTATGCGCGCGTTGGAGCAAGTGGGGAATGCGAAGCTCGGGGTTTGGTTGATGGGGTTTTGGAATCGGCAAACGGCGTTAGGCAATTGGAGATCGGCCTCCTGCCCCTCGTGCCGAAGGCCTATTTCCGGAAAGTGCCGGGGACTTGAAATCGGGCGGGCCAGAGGGGCGGTTTTGACTCGGAAAAGACAATCGGACCGTTGACCCGACGTCCTCGCGTCTTCAATTGGCGCCAAGTGAGGTCCCGCCACAAGGTGCTGGTAATGATATCAGCGCAATGAACACAAGAAGCGCCATTAGCCATAAGATCAAATGACTTGCCAAGCCTGTTCAGCATCCTTTGTGTTTGCGTATTCTGGACCTTGGTCCGTAATCGACTATTGGGGCGAGCTGTGGCTAGTGTGCTCGTGAGCAATGCCGACCATCCGGAGACGACGCCCCCATGCCCCAGTACACCGCTACGATAGCGCTTTCCGCCCTCAACGGAACCAACGGCTTTGCCTTACCGGGACTGAACACGGGTGACCGGACCGGCAATTCTGTCGCCTCGGCAGGCGACGTCAACGGCGACGGTTTCGACGATTTTCTTGTCGGCGCCTTCACATCGTCGGTAGTCGAGAGTACGGGTGGTGTGGCCTACGTAGTCTTCGGTAAAGGCACTGCTTTCGATGCCACTTTCGATTTTTTGACGCTCGACGGAACGAACGGCTTTCGCATCGACGGGGCCGCCGCTGGCGATGAAGCGGGCACCTCGGTTGCTTCCGCAGGCGACGTCAACGGCGACGGTTTCGACGACATCATCATCGGCGCGCCTCTCGCCGAAGTGGGTGTCGCAGCGAACGCGGGATCATCCTATGTGATCTACGGCAGCGCGACATTCGGTTCGGGTATTTTCGATCTGACCGGTCTTACGGGCACCGATGGCTTCACGATCGTCGGGATCGATGCCGGTGACAAAGCCGGCACATCCGTTGGCGGCGGCGGTGATTTTAACGGCGACGGGATCGAAGACTTCCTGATTGGCGCTCCGGCTGCAAACGGCGGTGAGGGCGAGAGCTATGTAATCTTTGGCAATGCCTCGGGCTTTGCCGCCTCAGTCAACCCATCGACGATCACCGGGACCAGCGGAGCACTGCCAGGCGTGATCCTGGCCGGCGGCACGGGCTCGTCCGGCGGCACCTCGATAGCCTTCATCGGCGATATCAACGGCGACGGCCGCGACGACGTGATTTTCGGCGGACCCGATGCGACAGCCAACGGTCAAGGCAGTGCCGGGTCGAGCTACATCGTGTTCGGCTCGAACTCGTTCTCCGGTGCCAGCATCCTGCCCGGTAGCCTCGACGGGACCAACGGCTTCAGGATCGACGGCATCTCGCTCTTCGACGATACCGGGTTCTCGGTGGCGTCCGCCGGCGACGTCAACGGCGATGGCATCGCCGACATGATCATCGGCGCTCCAGGTGGCAACGACCCAGGGAACGCCTATGTCGTGTTTGGCAAGTCGACCGCTTATGGCGGCGTTCTCGACTTAACAACGCTCACTGCTGCCGACGGATTTGCGATCACAGGATTGGTCAACGGGGCGATCTGTTCGGCGAGGCGGTCGCCTCCGCCGGCGACGTCAATGGCGATGGGTTCGACGATATCATCGTCGGCGCTCGCGAGGCGACGGCAGCCACACTTACCGCCAGCGGCGAGAGCTATGTGATCTTCGGCAAGGCGACGGGCTTCGGCACTTCGTTCGACGTGACGACCCTCGACGGCACCAATGGCTTCCGCATCCAGGGCGCCGCCACGCAAGACCGCAGCGGCAAGTCGGTCGCGTCCGCCGACGATATCAATGGCGACGGCCTCGACGATCTCGTCATTGGCGCCAATCGCGCGGGCGGCGGTGGCGTTTCCGGTGCGAGCTATGTGCTGCTTGGCCAACTGTCCGATGTTGCCGTCAATTTGACCGGCACGTTAGCGAGCCAGACGCTGGTTGGAAGCAATCTCGGCGATAGCCTCTTTGGCCTTGGCGGCAACGACGCGCTATGGGGCCATGGCGGCAGCGACACGCTCAACGGGGGTACGGGCAACGATACGTTGCGCGGCGGCGCCGGCAACGACACCTACATCATTGATGGCCTTGGCGACGTGCTGATCGAGATTTCAGGCTTCGACACCGTGAAATCAACGGTTAGCAAAACGCTGGCCGCAGGTTTCGAAAACCTGACTCTGCTTGGTACGCTAAACATCCACGCGACCGGCAACACAAGCGGTAACATCCTGACCGGCAACGTAGGCGGCAACGTATTGAAAGGTGAAGCCGGGGTTGACACGCTCATCGGCGGACGCGGCCGGGATATTATGACTGGCGGGCTGTCGACCGATGTGTTTGTGCGCGACGTGTTTGATTTTAACTTTGCCTCAGAGACAGGTAAGACGGCATCAACACGCGACATCATCAGGGACTTCCGGCACCTCATCGACGACATCGATCTCCGTACTATCGACGCCAACGGTTCGGCTGCGGGCGATACCGCGTTCACGTTCTTGGCGACGCAAGGCGCAGCTTTCACCGGCGTCAAAGGCCAGCTGCATTGGTTGCTGCTCAATCCGGCAGGGACCGTCGCCGACAAAACGATCATCGAAGGCGACATCAACGGAGATAAAATAGCCGATTTTCAGATTGAACTCACGGGACTTAAAACACTCACAGCAGCGGATTTCTTGCTGTAAAAGACTCCGATCTATTCGCCATAGGCGCCACGTTGGCTCTTTACGCTATCGATTGAAGCCTAATTCCGCTCACGCAGCCGCACATCCCCCATTGCGCTCACTGACAGTCACCCCCCGCCCCTCTGGAACGAGGTATCGAACAGACGCACGAAGGCCGCGCGATCGGCGGGGCTGACGGTATCGGAAAATTTCAGTTCGATTTTTGCGCGAGGAAGTGCGAGCAATCCGCCGAGGGTGACACCCGGCAAGGCTTCGAATGTGATTTCGACAGGGCCGGACGCGAGATCGAAAATCTTGGAGCCGTTTGCGCCGTCGCGATGCGCGCCGAGCATGTCGATTGAAATCGCGAACTCGGACACTGAGATCGACATCAGACGCTGGTCGGCGAAGGGCGAAGGCTGGGAACTCGTCATCCGCCGGCGACCGGCGGCCAAACGGCGAGCGCATCACCGGGTTTCAATTGCACCGCGCCGCGCACGGCGGGCGCCTGGAAGTGGCCATTCACGAGCACGAGGTGGCATGCCGCGGGGGGCACGTTGTACGCGTCGAGGAGTTGGCGGATGGTTGTGCCATCCGCGACCTCAAGCTTCGCCTCGTTCTTCACGGCGGTGCCGGGAAGATAAACGCCGAGAGACGCATAGAGTTTCAACGTGACCTGCATTGCACCAATCTCAATGCGCGGGATTAAGCACGGGACTGTGCGAGGGAAGTTTCGGGGCCGGACCCGTTGTGCCGCCAACGGGATGGCCTTGCGCCACGCCAACGTAGGCTTCCCGCAACCGCTCTGGCGAGGTCATGAGCCGGTCACGCCATACGCCAAGCCGGAAGCCGGTCTGAATGAGGCCGCGCAACATGCCGACGTGATCGGTCATGCCCACGCACTGCGCGCCGATGAGCTTGTCGCCGAGGAAATTGAGCTTCAGGTACTTCCAGTTCTTCTGATCCGTCATGCTCGACGTTTTGCCCTCGGGCGAACCCTGCCACAGACCAAACGACGACGAGATGAGACCCATGGTGTCGAGTACGTTCATGTTAAGCGAACCGCGATGCGCGGTTTTTTGTCCTGCCATGTTCTGGCCTGCGAGGCGTCCGTGTTCGACGGCGACGGGTTGAATGGCGAGCATGTCAGGCTTGCCGGTCGAGATATCGACACCCTCGCAGCAATCACCCGCCGCGAAGATATCGCGCACTGTCGTCTCGAGGTGTTGATTGACGGCGATGCCGGCGCCAACCTTGGCACCAGTGCCCGCCAGAATTCCGGTATTCGAGCGCACGCCCGCAGCAAGCACGACAAGGGTTGCTGGAATGTGTTCGCCGTTCGACAACCCGACTGATAGCTTCGACGCACCGGCGCCGCTACCGAGCGAAATGCCGGTGACTTTCGTGTTGGTCAGAACGCGCACGCCGTGTTCGGTGCACCAGCGCCCCAGCATGCCGCCGGCCGTCTCGTCCATCATGCGCGCGACCATGCGCGGGGCGATTTCCACAACCGTCAGCTGCGCGCCGGTTTTATGCAGCGCTTCGAGGACGATGGAACCGATGAAGCCCGCGCCGACCAGCACGAC
>JANOKW010000019.1:0-12855 GCA_031419475.1 Hyphomicrobium sp.
GAGGACGGGCAGGATTTCGAGATCGTTGTCGAGCGCCTGATAGACGTTGGCGAGCGTCTGCGCTTCGACGCCCTGGCTGGCGTCGACGACGAGGATCGCGCCTTCGCACGCGGCGAGCGACCGCGACACCTCGTAGGCGAAATCGACGTGGCCGGGCGTGTCCATCAGGTTAAGCTGATAGGTCTTGCCGTCCTTGGCCTTGTAGTCAAGGCGGACTGTCTGCGCCTTGATGGTGATGCCGCGCTCGCGCTCGATATCCATCGAGTCGAGGATCTGCTCTTTCATATCCCGGTTGGCGACGTTGCCGCACAGCTGAATAAGCCGGTCGGAGAGCGTCGATTTACCGTGGTCGATGTGAGCAATAATCGAGAAATTGCGGATCAGGGAGGTGTCTGTCATGGGGGGCTCATAGCAGGTGGAACACATCGGCAAAAGGGGCGTTTCACGGACTGGGCAAGGGGTCGCGGCTTTTGTACCCGCATGCCTGGGGTTAAGTGCTGGTATCCCTCACGCGCTTGTGCAAAAATTCCATATCCGGTTCCCCCGACTTCGTGGAGTGTTGCCATGTCAAACCCGTTCGATCCCCGCAATAACCCGGCTTTTGCCGCGCTCAATGACGATGCCCGCAAGTCTGTTGTCTCGGCCTTCGACGCCATGTCGGCCTGGCGCAACGACATGAGCAAGATGAGCGAGCGAAACAGTGAAGCCGTGTTCGACAAGATGTCGGCGGCCGCCAAGGCCATGGGCTGGCAAACCGAGTTCGTCGATATGAGCCGCCAGCAGATGCAGAACGCCTCGAAGATGCAAGTGCAGTTCATGGATCAGGTGATGGAGACCTGGGAACAGCAACTCAAGAACCCGGGCAGCGCTTTCACGATGCCGGGTAGCTCAGCTGGCAATCTCTTCCCCTTCCCAAATGCAATTCCGGGCATGGGCGGGCAGTCGCCCTTCAATATGATGCCCGGTATGATGCCCAATTTGATACCGGGTATGGGCTCCATGCCGGCGAACCCATTCCAGTTCTGGATGCAGGCAGCTGACATGTGGCAGAAGAGCTGCCAGCAGGCCATGCAAAGCTGGTCAGAAACTCAGTCCAACATGATGGGCGGCACCGGCGCCAGTGCTGGCTCAGGTTCAGGCTCAGGTTCCGGCCCAAGCTCCGGTAACGACAAGCGCCGCTGAACGCCCGTCTGTTCACGGGTGCAAATGCTGCGTACAATCTCTGGACGGACTGTCACAGCGCCTTGCCAGGCAATTGCTAGACTAAAGTGTTGTCTCTATCGTCCGCGCCAATATCGTTCGGCCCAATCTAGGCATTTGCGTCGATATCAGCCGTGCCGCACGAACAATAGGGGACGCGCTGATCGATGCCCGGAACGGGGAGCAGCATGGCAGCAACGCACGACACCACGACCGCAAAAAATTCGACACTCGGCGCCGATCTCTTAGCCTCCGTCGTCGTCTTTCTCGTCGCGCTGCCACTTTGTATGGGTATTTCGATCGCCTCGGGCATGCCCCCGACGGCGGGCATCATCACGGGCATCATCGGCGGCATTATCGTCGGTTTTATCGCCGGTTCGCCACTGCAGGTTTCGGGACCCGCCGCAGGTCTGGCGGTTCTTGTTCTCCAACTCGTGCAGCAATTCGGCGCCGAGATGATCGGTGTCATAGTCCTCGCCGCCGGGCTTATTCAATTCGCGGCCGGCACGATGAAACTCGGGCAATGGTTCCGTGCGGTCTCACCCGCCGTTATTCACGGCATGCTGGCCGGTATCGGCATATTGATTTTTGCCGCGCAATTTCACGTCATGCTTGATGGCAAGCCGATTGGCACAGGCATGCAAAACTTGCTCGGCATTCCAGGTGCCGTTATCGACGCGATCAAAGCCGGGGATTTTCATCTGACGGCAGGCGAGATTGGCGTCGCGACAATTGCCTCGATTTTCGCGTGGGCAGCATTTGCGCCAAAGTCCTTGAAGGTCATTCCGGCGCCGCTTGTTGGCGTGCTGGTTGGCATGACAGCGGCGGCGTACTTTCAGTTGAGCGACATAAAATACGTTACCGTTCCCGATAATATCTGGTCCACTGTCGTCTATCCGACGCCCGAAAAAATCGCGGCTTTCTTCAACGATTACCAAATGATGATCGGCGCGGTCGCGATTGCATTTATTGCGTCCGCCGAAACGCTGCTCTGCGCCACCGCCGTCGATCAAATGCACTCAGGACCGCGCACGAGATACGACAAAGAGCTTGCCGCGCAAGGCGCTGGCAACACGATTTGCGGCCTCTTGGGTGTGCTGCCCATGACGGGCGTTATCGTGCGTTCGGGCGCCAACGTCGAGGCGGGCGCCAAGACGCGAGCATCCGCCATTCTGCACGGCATCTGGCTGTTTTTGTTCGCGAGCCTCTTGCCCTGGACGTTGACCTATATTCCGCTGTCCGCCCTTGCCGCCGTTCTCGTTTTCACCGGATACAAGCTGGCCTACCCGAGAATCGTGCCGGCGCTTATGAAATACGGCAAGGCTGAAGTCTTCATTTACGCCATCACTATCGCCATGATCGTCTCGACCGATCTCTTGAAGGGTGTCGTGACCGGCCTCGTGCTGTCGCTTGGCAAGCTGCTTTATGCCTTCTCGCATCTCGATGTAAAAAAAGAAGAGGACGTAGCCAAAAACCGCATCGATCTGCATTTCAACGGTTCCGCGACGCTTGTGCGCCTGCCGATCTTGGCGCGTGCTTTGGAAGACCTAAAGCCCGGCAGCAACGTTCACGTCCACCTCGCCGACCTCGACTACATCGATCACGCCTGCCTCGATCTGCTGACCAACTGGGAAAAGCAGCACAAGGCCACGGGCGGCACGCTGACCATGGATTGGGCAAAGCTTGAGGGCAAATATCACCACCGCCATGGCACCGGGAACGGCGGCAATGGCCACGGCGCGAACGGCGCCAATGGCAACGGCGCCAACGGCAACGGCAACGGCACCGGCGTGCGTAAAGTCGCTGTGACTTGATCGTGCACGTGCTAATGCCGAGATTAGAATTGCTCTAAGGACTTAAGCGCGCGGGAATGAGGGGACGGATGCGGCGATTCTCAGAGCTTTCCGAGCGCGAGATTTTGGCATTGGCCGTCGCGCTCGAAGAAGAGCACGGGCGCATTTACGCCGAGTACGCGACAGGCCTCGCGGAGAGCTATCCGGCGTCCGCCAAAGTCTTCACCGAAATGGCTGTAGAAGAAAACGAACACCGCCGCTGGCTGATCGATCTCTTTCGCCAGAGGTTTGGCGAGCATATTCCGCTCGTCCGGCGCCAGGACGTAGCCGGCTTCGTGCGGCATGAGCCGATTTGGATGGTGCGCCCGTTGGGGCTCGACAAGGTGCGCGCGCAAGCGGAAGCCATCGAAACCGAAACGCGGCAGTTTTATCGTTCGGCCTTGGAGCGCACGAGCGATGCCTCCGTTCGCAAGCTGCTTGGCGATCTCGTTGCAGCAGAAGAAAAGCACGTCAGTCTGGCGCATCAGCTGGGCGAAAGTGAACTCACCACGGACGCCAAGCTTTCCGAAGCCGCCACCGAAAAACGTGCGTTCGTACTCCAATACGTGCAGCCAGGTTTGACCGGCCTCATCGATGGCTCGGTCTCGACCCTCGCGCCGATTTTTGCCGCCGCCTTCGCGACCCATAACACTTGGCAAACATTCCTGGTCGGCATGGCAGCGTCCATCGGCGCTGGCATTTCGATGGGCATAGCCGAAGCGATGTCGGACGACGGGTATATCTCAGGGCGCGGTCATCCTTGGATGCGCGGCGCGATCACCGGCTTCATGACCGCGCTTGGCGGTCTTGGCCACACGCTGCCCTATTTGATCTCCGATTTCTGGACCGCAACCGGCATCGCCGGCGTTGTCGTTTTGATTGAGCTCTGGGTCATCGCCTGGATCCGCGCGCGCTACATGGAAACTAAATTCATGCGCGCTGCATTTGAAGTTGTGCTGGGCGGCTTGATCGTTTTTGCCGTCGGGATTTTGATCGGGAGCGCGTGAGGGTCACGTCCCTTGCCGAAATGTGACGCACGCGTGACGGATCACAAATGCTCAAAAAAGAATGATCGCAGATAAGCTGATCTGTTGGGGTATTCCCTGCCGTTTAAATGGTCAGCAACCGCTCGAGAAAAAATGCTTTAGCGGTGCATCGGCTACGAAGAATTCATAAGTAGTGTTGAGTTCCCCGCCGATTATCAATCAAGACGTTAAGAGGACATTATCATGAGTTTTCTCAAAGGACTTGTTGTTGTTGGATTATTGACGTTGCCAATGTCAGCCGCTCGCGCTGAGACAAAGGACATCGTTGATGTTGCCGCTGGTGCCGGCACCTTCAATACTCTCGTGACTGCTGTCAAAGCGGCCGGTCTCGTCGATACCCTGAAGGGCAAAGGCCCCTTTACCGTGTTTGCGCCTACAGACGCCGCTTTTGCCAAGTTGCCGAAGGGAACGGTTGACGATTTCTTGAAGCCCGAGAACAAGGCGAAGCTTGTAAAAATTCTTACCTATCATGTGCTGCCGTCCAAGGTGATGGCCGCCGACATCAATGGTAAGAAGACCAACGCAAAGTCCGTCGAAGGCAGTGAAGTGATGGTCGACGCGACCGATGGGGTCAAAATCAACGACAGCAAGGTCGTGAGCGCAGACGTCGCCGCATCGAACGGCGTTATCCACGCAATCGACACGGTTCTCATGCCCAAGATGTGAGCCCTTAAATTAATTGGTTCGAATTACGACACGAAGCCCGGCGGCAAATTTTGTTGCCGGGCTTAGGTTTGTTAAGCGAGCGTCGAGAGTTCAGATCGCCGGTCGCTGCTTGAAGCGGTCAAGTGTTAGAGTGCTTCTGGAAAAGTGGGAATCGGTTTTCCGAAAAGAAGCACGACAAGACAAAGTGCTAGGGTCTTTCCGTGATTCAATCAAAACCGGACAGACCCTAGCGCCAATCGTCGTACCGCTCGTCATATTGTTCGCTCCACATCCGCAGACGGGCGCGCGGAATCCGAGGCGGCTGAGGCGTCGCCGGCGCCACCCTTTTCGCGGCCACAGGCCCAAGATTGAGCGATTTGACGACAGTCACTTGCGTGCCCGTTTGGACGAGGGTTGCGAGATGCAAGACATGCGGGTTGAGCATGCGAAAGCAGCCAGACGATTCTGCTTTGCCGATGGATTTCGGATCGTTGGTGCCGTGGATGCGGTAGAGCGTCGTTCCAAGATAAATGGCTTTGGCGCCCAGCGGGTTGTTCAGACCGCCTAACATTCGCTCCGGCAATTCCGGGTTGCGCTGGCGCATTTCGGCGGGCGGATACCAATCGGGCCAGTCGGTAACGCGTGAGACATTTTCTGATCCGGTCCAGGCAAAGCCTTCCCGGCCGACGCCGATCGGATAGGCGAACGCGGACCCAGCGTTTGTGACGTAGTAGAGCTTGCGTGCGCTGGTATCGATGACGATGGAGCCCGCTGCGTACTGCCCAAAAAATGCGACAACGGCAGGTGTCGCCGGTGCGATATCAGGACGAGGACCGCCGTTGGCGCCGGCAATTTTATTTTGCTCAGCGTCGCCCTCGGGTTCGCGTGCGGTATCGGGCTCTTCGAATTCGTCGTAGCGCTCATCGAAGCGCGGGCTGCGGTCGCGGCGATATCGATCACTGCGCGCGCCATAGCCGCGTTTATCATAACGCCAGCTGTTCGGGCGGCGCTCGTACTGCGGCTCAAACTGTTCGTCGTTTTGCTGGTCGTAGCGGTCATCATAGGGTTGCACCACGAGAGGCGGCGGCCGCCGGTAGGATGGCCGGTTCCATGGGCTCCAGTCCGGCCCGTCCTGGGCTGAAGCGGACACCGGCAAGAGTGCGATCGCCCAAAGCGCCGTCATCACTGCTATCAAACCAGTTGCCGAATTTCGCGCATACATGATGTGGCGTCCCTCAACCCAATGTGAACGTTAGTATTTCTCGATTTCCAGAATGGCGCAGGAAGTCGTCTTTCACGTGGCAGCACCGTGACTGAGACATGAACGCATCGGGTGTTTCTCATGGAATTCTCGAGGGATTCTGGGGTTAATTCCCCATAGGCAGATGCGAAGCCTAACTCGCGCCACTTTCCCTTGACCCATTGGCTCTCGCAGGCAATCTGTGCCGCCCGCTGGGACAGTGCGGGCCGCTGACCAAAGATCGGGGCCCCTCCGCATGCGCGCGACACTTTTCCGGACTACCCTTGCCGTGCTTTTTCTGGCGCCGGGTTTCATACCCGCGCGCGCCGAGCCCGCCGTGCCGCCGCCGTCGAAGCCGCGCAACTGCCAAAACGATGTGCCGTTTTCGCGCTGGATCGTCGAGTTTAAAAAGGAAGCCGTTGCAGACGGCATCAAACCGCCAACCATTGAAGCCACCATCGGCGGCATGACGCCGGATCTGAGCGTCATCGGCCGCGACCGGAAGCAGGGCTTCTTCAATCAGACCTTCCTCGAGTTCTACGGCAAGCTCGCGACCCAAAGCCGCTATCAGATGGGCCGCTCGTACTTACAAAAACACGCCGCAATCTTTGCGCGCGCGGAAAAAGAATTTGGCGTGCCGGGCGCGGTCATCACTGGGTTCTGGGCGTTGGAAAGCGACTTCGGCATCGGCATGGGCAACTTGCCGGTCATGCGTTCGCTCTTAACTCTAGCGTGGGATTGCCGGCGCGGAGAACTGTTCCGCGAAGAATTAAAAGCGGCGATGATGATCATCGAAAAGGGCTATTTGCGCGAAAACGAAATGATCGGATCATGGGCCGGTGAACTCGGTCAAACGCAATTTCTACCCGGGCATTATCTCAACTACGCAATCGATTACGACAACGACGGCCGCCGCGATCTGATGCAAGACGTTCCCGACATCATCGGCTCGACCGCAAATTTCATCAAGGATCTCGGCTGGCGCGCGGGCGAACCCTGGATAGAGGAGGTGCGCCTGACCAATGAATTGAAGTGGGATCAGGCCGATCTCGAAATCGAACATCCGCGCTCGCAGTGGGCCGCGTGGGGCGTGCAGAGCGTCTCGGGCAAGCTCCCGGCGGACGGGCTAAAGGCGTCGCTCATGCTGCCCATGGGGCGTAATGGCCCAGCCTTCCTCGCCTACCCGAATTTCCGCATCTACACGAAGTGGAACAATTCGCTCACCTACGCGACGACGGCGGCCCATCTTGCGGCCCGCATGAACGGGGCGCCACAAATGTCGCGCGGCAACGGAGGACCCGTTGAGTCGTTGAGTTACGAGCAGGTCAAAGAACTGCAACTCATGTTGACGAAGCGCGGCTTCGACGTTGGAGAGCCAGACGGCAAGATCGGCGCGGGCACGCGCAAAGCCGTCAAGGCCATGCAGATCAAATACGGCCAGCCGCCCGATAGCTATCCGACGCCCGATCTTCTCGCAGCAGTTCGCGGCGGGGGCTAGGGTCTGTCCGGTTTTGATTGAATCACGGACAGACCCTAGCACTTTGTCTTGTCGTGCTTCTTTTCGGAAAACCGGTTCCCATCCCCGCCTTCCCCGCAAGGGGACTTCCAAGTGGTCGCGCGGGGACAGGCTTTTTCCGGAAGCAGTCTAGCTCTTTACGCAACCGCGTCTGCGCTGCCGTCATACGGCGCGCCCATAACGTTCAATTCGCGCAATGGTGCAGCGTAAGGCAAAAAGCCGTTGCTAATTGCAACTTGGTAGAATTCGCCGATCTTTTCCGGCTGGTTGATGTAGTCGACAGACAAGACGGGCGTGCCGCTATCGCTGAAGGTTGCCATCAGCACGTCGATTGCTTCTTGGTCCGGCTTAAGCGGATTATTCTCCGCCTTGTCGCCGCGGAAGAATAAGTCTTCGCAGGCGATAGCGCTGATAGCCTTCAGATAAGCGTCGCGGCGGGCATGATCTTCGTCCTCTAGCGCATCGATAATGAAGGCGCCGTTCTGCGGAATGACCAGGAACTCGGGGTTAAATTCGCGCGCGTGCCGGGCCATTGCCGCCACGAAATCTATCATGCGGGCGGCAGCTTCGCGTTCGGATTGGGGATCGCCTTCGCGGCTATCTGCATTGCCGGCAACCTCGACGCCCCAGTGATAATACCCGTCTACGATGTCGAGATAGGCGCCGTCAAATCCGGCCGCGACGATTTTATCGAGCCAGCCTGTGCGATCGCCATTGAAGATGATCGCTTGCCAGTCCTCGTCCCAGTAGCGGACTTTCCGCGAGTTCGGCCAGCTTTCGTTCCATGCGCCGAGCCAGAGAGGAGCCTTATCTGTCGGATATCCCGCCGCGCGTTGGTCTTTATCGCTATAGGTTGTCCAATTGTCCCGCCAATGATCGCGATAGTCGGATGCTTCACCAATCGAGATGTAAGAGACGACAACAGCGTTCGCTTTCTTACGCTTCTTGAGTGCCTCAATCTGCACCGGCGTAAATGCGCCCTTGTCCGAACCGTCTTTGGAAAAGTCCATGACGATCAAATCGTGCGGCGCGAGTTTCAATTCTCCAATCGGCAGCTTATGCGATTTCCGGCCCTGGTCCGTGCCTTGAAGACGATAGCCCCAGTGGCGCACGGTTCGCAGTCCATCCGCGGTCATGAAGTCGATTGCCATATGGGCGTCTCCAGATTTGAGAACAACCGTACCGGACCCGTACTTTGCCCGAATTAATGCAGCTTGACCTGCGGCTCTGTGCGCCGTGTCAGCAGCCGCGACAGCGTGTCGAGCGTCACCTTGACGGGGCCATGAAGTGCCATCTCGTGCATCTTGTAAAGCGAGCGGTACATGAGTTTGGCGAACCAGCCTTCAATTCGCATGGATCGGCCCGATACAAAGCCCATGAGGTTGCCGACCGTCGAATAGTGGCCCAGAGACACGAGAGATCCAAAGTCCATGTACTTGAAGGGTGCCAATACCGTTTCGCCCGCAACACGGCGTTGAAGCTGCTTCACGAGATGCGAAGATTCCTGGTGTGCGGTTTGCGCGCGCGGCGGCAAGGGTGACTTTTCGCCGGGAAGTATTAGATGCGCACAATCGCCGATCGCGAATACATTGTCGTCTTTCGTTGACTGCAGCGTCTCGCGCACAACCAGCATGTTGGTTTTGGTTGCTTCCAATCCGTCGAGATTTGCAAGCACGGCAGGTCCTTTGACGCCCGCTGCCCAAACAACGAGTTCGGCTGGAATAAAATCGCCGTCCTTGAGCTTGATGCCGTCCTTGGTGACCTCTGTTACGAAAGAGTTGGTGCGGATTTCGACATTGAGGCCGCGCAAAACGTCGCTCACCGCGTTCGACATGCGCTCTGGCAGAGCCAAGAGAATTCTGGGTGCTGCTTCGATCAGCGCGATTTTGATATCCTTCTCGGGATCGATTTTGTCGAGACCGAAAGCGACGAGCCCGCGCAAACTCGAATGCAGTTCGGCTGAGAGTTCTGTTCCTGTCGCGCCCGCGCCGACAATAGCAATATGTAATTGCCCTGGGCGCACGGGTCCCGGTTGCGAGTTGGCGCGCACGCAGGCGTTGAGCAGGCGGCGGTTAAAGCGCTCGGCTTGTTCGGGCGTATCGAGCATGACGGCGTTTTCGTAAACGCCCGGTGTTCCAAATGCATTCGATACGCTACCAACGGCAACGACAAGCGTGTCATACGGAAACCAGCGGTCAGGCGTGATCTGGCGCCCTTCTTCGTCAAACGTTGCTGCCAAGTGCACGCGCTTTTGATGCCGGTCGAGGCCAATCATTTCGCCGTAGCGGTATTTGAATCCGTGCCAGTGTCCTTGCGCTTGATATTCAAGCGCGTGCCGCCCGGTATCCATACTGCCGGCGGCAATTTCGTGCAGCAGCGGCTTCCAAATGTGCGTGCGCGATTTATCAACCAGCGTGATGTGCGCTTTGCCTCTGCGCCCGAGTTTATGACCGAGCTGCGTTGCGAGCTCTAAGCCGCCTGCGCCGCCGCCAACGATCACGATGTGATGCTTGTCCGACTGTCGCGGCACGACGAGCGAAGCAGATGCGGGAGCGAGACCTGGAGGCAAAGGGTTGTTGTTCATCGTGGCACCTGTGAGTGTTTCCCCTCTCCCCGTTTCTGCACTTAACGGGGAGAGGGTCATGCTGGAAGCATGTCTCCGGCATGACGTGAGGGGCAGCCTCACGCTCGAACAAGCTGCTGCCCCTCACCCCAACCCTCTCCCCATGACAAGTGAAGCGTCATAGGGAGAGGGAGTAGTTTCTACCCTCTAATCTCGCCGCCTGTCGCCTTCTTTACTTCAGTGACGATAGCCTGCGCTATGCGCTCGATGTCTTTGTCTGTTAGTGTTTCGGCCGCCGGCTGAAAGATCGCTTCAATGGCAATCGATTTCTTGCCTTCTACCGCGAGGTTTCCGCCTTCGAACACGTCAAACACGTTGACCGATCGGATCAGCGCCTTGTCGGCATTCAGAGCCGCCTTTATGACGTCTCCGGCCGCAACCGTGCGCGGCACGATGAACGCGAAGTCTCGTTTTACCGGCAACAGATCAGCCGCCGCCAGGGGTGCCTTGGCGCGCGATTTCTTCTTTTCAGCCGGCAGGGCATCGAGAAAGATTTCAAACGCCGCAACAGGCGCTGGCACATCAAGCGTTTGCAGTGTGCCGGGATGCACTTCGCCGAAATGCGCCAGCACCACTTTGGGGCCAAGGCGCAACGTCGCTGAGCGCCCAGGATGATACCAGGCCGGTGCGTCGCGTGTGATCTGGGCTTTCGCCGCATCAAAGTCAAGCGCCGCCAGCGCCGCGAACACGTCCGCCTTGACGTCGAAGATACCAGCGTCGGCCGCCGTTCCGTCCCAATGACGGCCGGCTCCTGCGAGTTTTGCGGTCCCCGCGCGTACGCCAACGGCACTGATATATTGATCGTCCGGCTTTGGCCCACGATAGGCCTGGCCAAGTTCGAACAAGGCGACATCGCTCGCGCCGCGATTGCGATTGCGCGTGACGGCCGCGAGCAACCCAGGCAACAGCCCCGGTCGCATCGACGACATCTCGCTTGAAATTGGATTGGCGAGTTCGAGCGCGTCGATGCCCCCGCCGAAGTGTTTAGCTTCAGCGCGCGTAATGAACGACCACGTGACGGCCTCGATAAATCCGCGCGCAGCCAAAAGCCGCCGCGTGCGCCTCGCGCGCTTTTGCTTTTCGGTCAGCACGGCGCGCGTCACGCCATACATGCGCGGCAGCGGCGTTGCCGGCACGCGGTCCATGCCGGCGATGCGCACGACTTCTTCAACCAAATCCGCAGAGCCGTGCACGTCCGGGCGCCACGATGGGACCGAGACCTTGGCGGCGTTCGGCTTGCCGTCGATCATGAAGCCGAGCGTCTCAAGCGTAGTTTTGATCTCAGCTTCCGGCAGTTTCACGCCCGTCAGTTTTTCGACGCGCGCGAAATCGAACGGTATGACGACATTTTTAATGGGCTCTTTGCCGGCAATTTTTGCTTTCGTCGGTTCGCCGCCGCAGAGCTTCAAGATCATATCTGTCGCGAGGTCCAGGCCGGGGCGAGCGCTGGCGGGGTCGATGCCGCGCTCGAAGCGATAGCGGGCGTCCGTCTGCAATCCGCTCTTGCGGCCCGTCGCGACCGTGCGTACGGGATCGAAGTATGCGCTTTCAATGAAAACGTTCGTGGTCGCCTCGGTGCAGCCCGAAGCCTCGCCGCCCATGACGCCGCCGAAGCCCAGTGGTCCGCTGTCGTCGGCGATGACGCACATGGTTTGATCGACGGTGTGCTCCTTGCCGTCGAGGCCCAAAAACTTTTCGATTTTGTTGCCGAGTCGCGCGCGAATGGCACCCTTCAGCTTGTCCGCATCATAGACATGCAGCGGCCGGCCGCGATCAATCGAGATGTAGTTGGTGACATCGACGAGGGCGTTGATCGGGCGCAGTCCAACAGCCTTCAGGCGGTTTTGCAGCCATGCGGGCGACGCAACGTTCTTAACGCCCTTGATGAGGCGGCCTGCGAACACGGGACAAGCATCCGCCGTCTCACTGCTGAAATCGAGTTTGATATCAATTGGACACTCGGCCTTGCCTTCCACAGCTCCAAGCTTTGGCTCCGGCTTCAGCGTACCCATACCAGCCGCCGCCAAATCGCGGGCAATGCCGCGCACGCCCGTGCAATCGGGCCGGTTCGGCGTCAGCTTGACTTCGATCACGGGATCGTTCGCGCCCATAACGTCGATGTAACGCTGGCCAACTTTCAGCGCGAGATCCAACGGCAGATCGAGGATGCCGCCGCTCTCGCCCGGCAACTCAAGTTCGGCCGCCGAGCACATCATGCCGTTCGACACGACTCCGCGGACGGGCTTCTTCTCGAGCGTGATTTTCGATCCCGGAATGTAAGTGCCCAACGGCGCGAACACGGAAATCATGCCGGGCCGTGCGTTCGGCGCGCCGCACACGACTTCAACCAGCGGCTGACCCTTTCCGATCTCGACCTGCACAACTTGCAGCTTGTCGGCGTTGGGGTGTTTCTTGGCCTCGACAATGCGCGCGATCGTGAACGCACCGAGCTTTGCGCCCGCGTCGTCGATACCCTCCACCTCGAGCCCGATTGAATTCAGCTTGGCCGCGATTTCATTCAGCGGCTTCGCCGTCTCGAGATGATCTTTCAGCCAGGAGAGTGTGAATTTCATATGTTTGCCGATGCTATTTCTTGTGTCTTGCACTGCTGCGTCTGAGTTAGCGGGAACGTCCCCTCCCCAGCGGTGAGGGGTTAGGGGTGGGGGGAAGCACCGTAACAGGTGTTAGCGGGTTCAACGCCCCATTGCCACTCCCAGAGGGTCGCGCGCGATCCGCCTCTCCCCTTGGGGAGA
>JANOKW010000020.1:0-2327 GCA_031419475.1 Hyphomicrobium sp.
CGGGCGCTGCTGAAATCTAGTAGACGCAAAATCGTGGTCGGGACTTCATTCTGGAGATTGATCGTTAAGCTCGTTCGATCTTGGCTGATCGAGAGGCCGTAAGGATTATTTTTCTGGTCCGGCGGCAAATTTGCGATGAGATACGCTTTGACCACAGGGTCGATTTGCTCGTCGGCACTGCCCAGATGCTCGGCGCCCGCATCGGCCGCTGCGTCTGCCGCAACCTGCATACCTGCACGCATTCTTTCGATCCGCGTATAATCAACGGCGGACATGGCCATGCCGACAAGTGCAAAGGCCATAAGCGCAAACAAAATCGCAACCGCGCCGCGCTCGTCGGAGCGCATTGCATTCATCTGATTGAAAAGGCTTGATCCGAGTTGCCGCGCCTGCGTCATCCAAGTCCCGCGTTATCCAAGTCCTGCCTATGTCTTTGGGCGGAGCTTGATCTGATTAAGCGAAGGAAAGGGTCTTGACGCGATGTTTTCTTGTTTCGCAGAAAGCAAGAGTCGCAACGGCGTTAAAATCGGTTGAACCGGTGCGCCGAAAACGGACGTTTCTCGATACTGCGGGCCTTTTGATCGATCAGGCGGTGTGGAAGAACTCTGGCCCAGAACCAACGATCTTGCTGTCGATTTGCCCAACGGCCTTGGCGTCTTTCTTCTCGTAGTCGATTGCCGACAGGACAACACGTATGGCTTCCAGACGCGCGCGGCGCTGGTCATTGGCGCGGATAACAACCCACGGCGCGATCGTTGTATGCGTGAAGCGGAACATTTCGGACTGGGCGTTCGAGTAAGCGTCGTACTTGTTGAGGGCAGCGATATCGATATCGGAAAGTTTCCACTGTTTCAGCGGGTCGTGACGCCGTTCATGGAAACGCTTTAATTGCATTTCGCGGCCGATCTGCAGGAAGAACTTGAAAAAGCGAATGCCGTCGCGAACCAGCAGGCCTTCGAATTCCGGGGCCTCTCGCAAGAAAGTCGCGAGTTGATCTTCGTTGCAAAATCCCATGACGCGTTCGACACCGGCGCGATTGTACCACGAGCGGTCGAACAGCACGATTTCGCCGGCGGCCGGCAGATGCGCGGCGTAGCGCTGGAAATAGAGTTGCCCGCGCTCGGTTTCGGTCGGTTTAGTAAGGGCAACTGCGCGCGTGTTACGGGGATTGAGATGCTGACCGAACGCGTTGATGCACGAGCCTTTGCCGGCGCCATCGCGCCCCTCAAACAGGGCAAGTACGCGGCCTCGGGTCTTAATGTTATGGGACTGTAGTTTACAGAGCTCGATCTGAAGGCATTTCAGTTCCTCTTCGAACGCTTCGCGCTTCATTTTCTTGTCGTATGGGTAACCGCCCGACGTCATAGAAGCGTCATCGAGATCTTTGGGAAATTTTGAATTGTCGAGGGAAAATCCGCGCGGCAATGTGGAGACTTGGTCCGCAGCGACAGGCTTTTTATCAGGCGCCGGCGCTGCCGTTTTTGGCGCGGCGGCTTCTGCCGGCTTTGCCGTGTCCTTGTTCTTCTCTTTGCCGTTCTTGCCCATCGCGCGTCTCCAGAAACCGTAGGCAGATGTCTAGCACGGACGGGACGCCGTCCGGCAAGGGTCAGATGGATCAATTAAAATGCCCGGATTGGTCCGGTATTTGGCCCCGAAATGAGAAAGCCAGCGGCCCCCCGGCCACTGGCTTTCGTCCCCGTCCCCGAGGCACGAATGCCCCGGGCTTCCCCTCAAGTGATCGTTATTAAGCCCGTTCTTTTTGCAGCGCGTCGTTCTGTACCGTGATGGCCACCGGCGCTTCGATCTCGGTGCGTTCGCGGCGGCGCGGAATGGCCGGCTGGAAGGCCCGGCGAGCGTGAAATTCGCAATAGGGCAAAGCCGGAACTTTGTTTTTGCCGCAGAAGTGGAAGTCCAACGCTTGCGGGTCGCCAATAGGCCAACGGCAGCTGCACTCGGACAAGGTCTGAATGGATTTGCGTTCAGCCATCGGAATGACGAGTTCTTCGACGGGCGATACGTAAGGTTCCGCGTCGCCGACGTAGAGGGCGCGAACGGCGGGATTACCCGCAGTCGCAAAGCGCGCTTTGACAGCACGTTTGGCATTGGCAATGCGTGCACGCGGCCGATGCGTTTTCATGCGCGACGTGGTCGCCCGGCCCGAAAGGCCAAGGCGGTGCACTTTGCCGATTACGGCGTTGCGCGTGACGCTGCCGAGGCGTCCGGCGATCTGGCTTGCGCTCAGGCCTTCGCCCCAGAGTTTCTTCAAAAGATCGACGCGATCATCCGTCCAAGACATGTTCCAGTCGCTCCCTGTCGAGCCGCGCGTG
>JANOKW010000021.1:0-15718 GCA_031419475.1 Hyphomicrobium sp.
CATTTGTCAGTGGTCCTATGTTTGCTTGTTTATTGTGTTCACCGGCAATCATTCATTTGTTAAGCGTCGCGGAGCTTGGAGCTTGTTCCTGAACTTTCTGAGCAACAGACACATGTTCCAGACGCGCCGAGACAACGATGAAATTCGCATCGCATTGGTCGATGACTATGCACGCGTGCGTGATGCACTTGTGGCCTTGCTCAATAGCGAAAAGGATTTTTCCGTTGTCGGGACCGGTGCTTCGAGCGATGAGGCCGTTGCGCTCGCGGAAGACCACTTACCGGATGTCCTATTACTCGACATCAATATGCCAGGCGACGGGATAGCCGCAGCACGGCGCATTTTCCGCACTTGCCCTGCCGTTAAAATCGTGATGTTGACGTCTGCAGACGACGCCTATCTCGTCGACGCGGCGCTCTCGGCGGGGGCTCGAGGCTATATTGTCAAGGGCGAGCCAGCGTCGGTTATTGCCGTGGTTATCCGTGATACTGTCAGCGGCCGGTCGTACATCGCACCGTCATTAGCGTCGAGGTTGTTGAAGTCGCCCGGATTCGGTGCGCCGTGGGGCACAGGCGCCGACGATCCTATCGAACTCGTCGAGCGCGAAAAACAGATTTTGCGACGCTTGGCACAAGGCCTAACGCATATAGAAATCGCAGAGAACACGGGTCTCAGCGAAGCGGGGGTCGCAGCATTTGTGACGAACATCTTGATGAAGTTGCACGCTCAGACGGCCGTAGAGGTTGCGCTGAATAGCGCTTGAACATCCAGCGGCCTCAAGCACTTTTCTTCCGGACAAGGAGTGCTGCTTCTACACGGTTACGCACCTGCAATTTGTGCATGATGTTGGTCATGTAGTGCTTCACCGTCTTCTCACTGATGTTGAGAACCCGGGCGATTTCCTTGTTCGTCTTACCTTCCGCGACGCCATCGAGGATTTGCTCCTCGCGCTTGGTAAGATCGGGCAGCGCATCGGCGGCGGGCGCCGCGTTCGCCGGTTTTTTCATGATTGACAGAAGGCGCGCGGCGAGCTGCGGCGTCACGTAATGTTCGCCGCCCTGGATAGCATGTATTGTTCTAATGAGTTCGGCCGCGCCGATACCTTTGAGGATATAACCGCGCGCACCCGCTTCAAGCGCTGATGACACATGCTGCTCGTTCTCAGATGCGGTCAGCATGATGACTTTAACGTAGGGGCATAGCCGCACGATCTCACGCGTGGCTTCGATGCCGCCTCCCGGCAAACTGATATCGAGCAAGAGAACATCGGGCAGCAGATCGAGGGCAATTTGAATGGCCTGTTCGGCGTTGGCGCCTTGGCCGATAACTTCGAGCGCCTGGTCGTTGTTCAGAGTCGCCGCGACGCCCTGGCGAAACAGCGGGTGGTCATCGACAATCGCTATTCTTATCTTGTCATTTGATTGGACTGTGGATTGCACGGTCAAAATGTTGTTCCTGAAATGTTGAGGCACCAGCAGAGACTATCACACTTCCCGCTCATCAAATCTTTCCAGCGCGCCCTTGTCAAACCGGAGTCGCAGCGTCGTCCCCGTGCCGGGACTCGAGACGATCTCAAGGGTACCTTCAAGTGCTTCCACCCGGTCCATCAGCCCCTTGAGCCCTAGTCCTTTAGTATCGTCGATAGGCGCCGCCGGCTGCTCGGGCATGCCCGGACCTCCATCTGAAATCTCCAGTGTAAGGTGATCCCCGTCCAAACCGATCCGAACCGACTGGTCCTTGCCGCCAGCGTGCCGGAAGGCGTTGTTCAGCCCCTCCTGCACAGCCCGGTAGAGGCAGGTTAATAGGAGTGCTGGTGCGTGTTTGGGAAGATCCGGCCCAAGTTCAAGATTGACAGAAGTACGCGAACGCCGCTCGTGATTTCGAACCGCATACTCGATGACTTGAGTCATTGTCGAGCCTTCCATTTTCGGCAACGACAGCCCCGACGACATGCCCCTAATTTCTTTTAAAGCGTCACGCAAGGCTGTTTCGACTGCCGCAAATTCCTCGAAGCTGTTCGCCCCAGCCGTAGCCGCGTCACCCGTTGGCTTCAATCCCTCGAGGCGGAGCAACGCAAGTGCAATGAGCTGAACCGGGCCATCATGCAATTCAGCACCGATGCGCCGCAAGAACCGGTCGTTGGTATCGGTTGAACGGCGGTTGGCCTCCAGAACACGCACTTTCAATTCTTCGTTTTGGGCCAAGGCTGAAGACAGTTCTCCGACGCGTTCGCTCAAGACTTTCTGCTGCACGGAGATTGTCTGCCCGCCACGCCGCACAATGCCCGACAGCGACGTCAACATGGCGAGTGACAGCAATGCGAGAACTCCACCCGTCTGCCATCGTGTGCGGGTAATATCCTTGAGCAACGGTCCCGCCGATTCATGCACCTCCGCAACAGCGATAATACGCGCCGTGCCGGTGTGGTGCATAGGCGCAAAAATCTTCAAGACCGGCTCGGCCGCCGCTCCTCCCACTCCGTCTTCCGGGACTATCATCTCGAACTTGTCTTCGACCCTGCCCAGCCAAGCCCTCGACACTTTCGCTGGCATCAACCGGCGCTGCCCCTCGAGCCGCGGAATGGTTGAGAAAATGATCGTACCATCGGCACCCCAAATGGTGATGGACAGGATCGAATACCTGTTATTGCCGCTTAGTGCCAATGCGGAGAGGCGCCGCTCCGCTTCCTCGCTGAGCTGGTCACCGTGCACGAGAGTCTGTAGATGCGGCTCGACGAAGCTATCAAGGTGCAGAGTGGCGCTGGTCGCCGCGTGTTCGACGACGCCCTTTTCGATGCGCCCCGCAACCCAGGATCCAAGAATGGCCATACCCGTGCCGATGACGAGTGCTGCGGCAAGAGCGAACTGCGACGCCAACCCCAGTGCACGCCACCAGCGCAACATCGCCCCTGAAATTTCGCTTACCATGGAACGGACCGACGGCTCCGCTCGCGAGCGCAGAGCAGGGAAAGCGCGCTCATGCAAAGCAGACCATTGCCAATCACTCAAGTCACGCGAATCCTTGTGACCGCCCGCCCAACATGGACCGGGCTCGTTGCTTGGGCATTACGTATCGCTCGCTTTTCCCAGTCCAGAAACTCGAATGTGACGAGATAATCACCCCGGGCAACAATCCCGCTCTTCTCGGGATCGAGATCGATGAGGATATCGTTTCGCGCGCCCGTCGCCAGGTAGATGGGGTGAGTGGGCTTTACCGGACTCCATTTCGTCCAGGGGTGCTCGGTACTGGCCAGTGCCTTGCCATCGACTGAAATGATCTGACCTTGAAGTCCTTCGATTTTGACACGCACGAGTGAAAAGCTGGCGTTGAGCAGGCGGATAAGAACCTTGTCACCGGCCTTGGCGTCGATCGCCACCCGCTCATCGTGCATGGCCTCGGTGTTGGGAACGCCATTGATGAGAAAATATTTGGGAATGAAGGGACGCTCGCGCTCGGCGCTGGAAGCGCCAGCAACAAAGCCGGCCCCTGCGTGCCAGTCTGGATCTATGTCGTCGAGAACCCAGCAGCGTTCGACGTTGTAGGCCGGCCCGCCCCGGTATGCGCGCGGCAAGCCATCGGCCTCTGGCTCGGGATCGACAATCAACAAGCCGAAGAGCCCCATTTCGAAGTGCCGGGCTGCACTTAAGTGACTTTGATAAAGCCAAGTGCCGGCCCGTTTGGGTTGCCACTGGTAGATATAACTTTCACGCTTTTGCACGGCCCGTGCGCCAGCGGACTTCGAGCACCAACTGCGGCCCAATCCGCCGTTGTGTGTTTCGGTCTGCGCGTTGGGCGCTAGCGAAGTGTCATCACAGAGCGTCTCCAATTTGACGTGAGCGACTTCTCCCTCACGCAAGCGAATGACAGGAGAGAGAAATGTCTTCTCACCAGGCGCGGCGACAGGATCTTCAAAGCCCCAATAGGCAACGTCGGTTCCATCTGGCATCGTCATGACGCCGTCCGTAAACATGCGGCGCTCGAAATACTTCCCGGGAGCCCGCCACGCGCTCTTGTCTTCGCGCCGATGAAGTTCGCGTCCATGAAGTTCGCGCCCATGAAGGGTGGCCGTTGCTGAAGTCTCGATAGTCTGATTTTCTGTGCCCGGCTGGCCTTCGCCCTCAACAAGAGCGGCCTCTTCAGCTGACGGCTTTAAAAATGAATACGCCATTACTTTTGCCCACACCCAAGACTTTAACCCGCACCCAATTCATCGAGATAAAAAATTAATGCCCACTTATAACCGTTGGAATTCGGCAATTCAATTCAATTAGAGGCAGATTTTAAGCACGCTGAAAAGAAAATATTTTTCGTTGCAAGCAGGCAATTCCGGAGGCCCGAACAAGTTGCGCTTTGTGATGGTATCCCCCGCACGTTCTGGTCCCTTATTCCTCGCGGAAGGCACGCGAAATCTGGTCGCTGAATGGCTTGAAGAGGTACGAAATTGCCGTCCGGCTGCCCGTTTCCACGAACGTTTCGACCGGCATACCGGGCACGAGTTTCAATGCGCGCACGTCATCCTGGTGCTCTTCCGAAATGGCCATACGGGCAACATAATAGGACGCGCCTGTTTCCGGTTCTTTCGTGAGGTCGCCGGCAATTTGCTGTATTTCACCTATGAATTCCGGCGTCGTGCGCTGGTTGAAGGCTGAAAATCTAAGTGTAGCCTTCTGGCCGATCGACACCTGATCGATGTCGGTTGGCGCAATGCGGACCTCGACTGCGAGTTTGTCGTCGCTTGGGATGATGGTCATCAACGTTTCGGCCGGCTGAATGACACCACCGACGGTGTGGACCTGAAGCTCATGCACCACGCCCGACCGCGGTGCCTTGATATCTATGCGATCAAGCTGATCCTGAGCAGCATTGCGGCGTTCTGCCAATTCTGCAAGCCGAGCCTCGACTTCGCGCAATTCCTTCATGGATTCCGACTGCATTGCCTGATCAAGCGAAATTATCTGGACTTCGGTTTCGCTAATTTGGCCCTTAGCCCTTGCTATATTCGAGACCAATGCGCCATGCTCGCCCTGCAGCCGCGTCACGTCGCGCTCGGCCGTCAATACACGCGTAATTGGCGTAAGCTGCTTTTTGTACATATCGTTGACGCGCTCGTACTCTTCGGTCACCAGCTTTACTTCGGTTTCCTTGGCCAGGAGCTGCGACTGGAGCCCCTCGATTTCCTTGCTGTACTGGCCGATGCGCTCGGACAATTGCGCTTTCTGGCCGCCTTTTGCGGATAGCCGGGCGGCATAGAGACGCTGTTCGCTCCCGGCAATTTCTGCCGCGTCCGCTGCGCTTTCGATAAACCCCTTCGGAAATGTTACAATCGTGGCTTGATCGCGCTCGGCCGCAAGACGGGCTCTGCGACCCTCGAGCTGGACTTGTTGCGACGTCACAACGCCAAGTGCCGCGCGGGTCTGCGTGGGATCGAGCCGGATAACGACGTCCCCTGCTTCGACTTTGGAACCGCCCTTAACCAAGATCTCGCCAATGACGCCACCGGTGGGATGCTGCACCTTCTTGCCATGACCATCGACGACGATAAGACCCGGCGCGATGACGGCACTCGAGATCGTGGCGACCGCGCCCCATCCGCCCAAGCCGCCAACGAGCAGCACTGTTAGCAAGAGACCCATCAACAACCGGCGCCGCATTTGGGATTCCAGTTTTGGTGCCTCGGCCTTCATCTCGTTCCTAGCAAATCAAATTACTTTTATGCACAAAGGGCATTCCATTGGGTGTGGCCGTCGCAACCGTCACGCGAGCTTGCCGACGCCTTGATTACTGATGGATTGCACATTCGGCGCCTGCTTTGTTGCCTTGCGAATGATCTCGTCGCGTGGACCAAACGCCGTCAACTGACCATTGCCGACGACAGCGACAAGATCCACCGCCTGGAGAACCGTCGGCCTGTGCGACACAACAATCGCGATGCCGCCACGCTGCTTGACCGACAGTATGGCCTTCATGAGCGCGGCATCACCGTCAGCGTCGAGATTTGAGTTGGGCTCGTCCAGAATGACAAGGAACGGGTTGCGATACATTGCACGTGCGAGACCGATCCGTTGACGCTGCCCTGCCGACAGCGACGTGCCCCGGTCGCCAATGCGCGTCTCATAGCCGTTTGGCAATCTCAAGATCATCTCGTGCACGTCGGCAGCACGTGCCGCCTCGAGAATGGCCACGCTATCGGCGTTTTCTTCGAAGCGCGCGATGTTCTCAGTTATGGTCCCTTCGAACAGATCGACGTCCTGGGGCATATAGCCGAGGTGCAAGCCGAGGCTCGCATTGGACCAGCGGTCGAGGCTGGCGCCGTCGAGGCGAATGGACCCGCGTGCAGCTGGCCATATACCGGCCATGGCGCGTGCTAGGGACGACTTGCCGGCAGCACTCGGACCGATGATGGCTAGAGCCTGTCCGGCTACGACCTCCATCGTGACCGAGTTCAACACGAAGCGTTGTGTGCCGGGAATAAGAACCGCGACACCCTCCAGATTGAGCACTTTGTGCGGCTTGGGAAGATCAATCGGATCCTGCTCGACGCCAAGAACTGAGAACACCTTGTTCAAGCGTTCGGCTGCCTGCCGCGAGGCAACAAAACCCTTCCAGTTCGCAATCGCAGTCTCGATGGGCGCCAAAGCGCGCGAAGCGGCAATAGAGACGGCGATGATTGCGCCAGCCGACATGTCGCCTTGGATCGTATAGTAAGCGCCAATACCAAGAAGCGCCGATTGCAGGAGCATCCGGAATACTTTGGAAACGACCGAAATTCCGCCACCGACGTCACTCAGTCTTTCATTGGCCGCGAGGTGTCGTTCATTGGCAGCCAGATAGCGGCGCTGCAACGGGCCGCCAAAACCCATCGCGCGCACGACTTCAGCGTTACGCTCGCAGGCTTGCGCAAGGCCCAGCCGCTCGGACGAAGCAGTCGTCGCGTCGGCAGCAGGCTGCTTGACCATGCGTTCGCTGATCATCGTCAGTGCAAACATGACGAGGGCGCCGGCGCACGTGACAACACCCAGAACCGGATGAAGCAGGAACACGAATCCGATGTAGAGCGGCATCCACGGCACATCGAAAAGGGCAACTGGACCCGCCCCGGACATGAAGGATCTAACGGTATCCACGTCGCGCATCGGTTGAAGCGCTTCCGAGCGCGACCCGCCGAAGAGCGGCAGGCGCAAAATGGCATCGTGTGCTTTTGCGGACAATTGCCGGTCCACACGGCTCGCGAGCCGGACGAAGATCTGTCCGCGAATAACCTCAAGAGCGCCTTGAAAAATATAGAGCCCAATGGCCAGTGCCGAGAGCGCGACGAGTGTTGGGATGCTGCGGCTCGAGAGCACCCGGTCATAGACCTGGAGCATATAGAATGAGCCGGTAAGTGCCAGGATGTTCACGACGCAGGAAATTAACGCGACCGTTGGAACCAGGGGACCCAGCGAGCCCATCGCCGCTCTAACTTCCCCAATTTTGCCTTTTAACGCCATAACGCCCGCCCTTTAACTGCAAAATACTCAGTTTCGAAATGGCCTCGACTCATCCCCGCCAACCGTCAACAATCCCGCAAACGGCCCCTTAATGTTAACGGGGACCTTTGGAACCAGCTGCATTTTCCGTGCCGTCTCATTTCGGAACGCCCCATTGTTGTTAGAGAGTTTCAAAGTCTCGGATGACGACGAGGTTCGACGCTTCAAAGACGATGACTTCGCCATTGCCATTGTCACTCAACGCATTCGCGAACTGCAGCGCGTCGAACATGTCTGTTATCGGCTCGGTAACGTCGAACACGTGTTCATCTTCGTGGTAGTCGGCGGCGTCGTTGCCGTAGCCAAAGGCGAACGCCAGCGTGTCGCCACTGTCGTTACCGCTACCACCGGCTGATGAGCCGCTTCCTGATGCGCCGCTTCCGCTAATATCGAATGTAGAGTCATTGTTGACTGCATAGTTAAGGCTGCCGTCATCGCCGCCGCTGCTGGAGCCGGAAGTCGATGAACCCGACCCGCTGTTGCTGCTGGATCCGATCATGCTGCTGGTCGACCCAGAAGCATCGCTAACTGCGCTGCCGTACACCCGGATCAGATCGCTCTCCAAATCCACAACCACAAGGCTCGTCGTTGCATCGGCGTCGCTGCCGGTGTCGGCCGGGCCTATTTCGGGCTGGGACGGGGTCGTAACGATAATCGCGACCTGCGTAGAACCGCTGTCCAGATTTTGCTCACTCGAACCGGAACCTGACCCGCTGTTGTCTCCGCCGCCGCCGCTGCCGTAGCCGTCGCTACTTGGAGCCGTCTGCACAATCATCGCGCCGATATCGGTATCGGCGCCGTCTGTCTGCGTGTACACGACGACGATATGGCCATTAGAAAGCCCAGCGACACTCACATCACCTTCAGCGGCATTATTGTCGCCGCCGCGAATGCGGAAGACGCTGCCATCCTGGTTTCCGTCTAAATCGAAGTAGACGCCGGTGACGCGCCCATGATCACCGCTCCAACTAAGGAGTATCGTTGGATTATCGCCGCCCTGCAGACCGAAATCGAGATTGGCCGGCGCCGTGTCAAACGTCCGCAAAACGATTGCTATGTCCGGCACCGTCCAGCCGCCGGTCTCGATCGCGCGATAAACCGCAACGGCTGCTTCGTACAACCCGCTACTGTTGCTCTGCATCCAGCCAATAACGATATCGCCGTTGTCATCGGAGAGCAGAGATGGCTCGGTCCCTCTCAAAATGCCATTGCTGATCAGCCCTGTGAGATCAATGGCAAGCAAGGAGTTGCCGCCGCTCGATTGCATAACCGCACCAGCGACGACTTCGACGCCACTTCCGGGACTGGATTCCTGCACCCAGGCCACGGCCATTTTATCGTTGCCGCATCCGGTTACCTGCGGAGCGCGGCCGATGACATCCTCTGCCGTTTCGGACGGCATTTGGAAGGCGGCGTCGCCGTCGCCGCCACTCGTATCTACCGACCCATCGATACCGAGCGCGACGAGAAAGTGCCCGCTATCAGCGGCATTTCCAGGACCGCTGTTATTGCCACCGTCATTGCTGCCCTGGACTTCGCTTTCTCGATCCACTATGGCGAAAAGCTGCCCCATGATGCTGCCATAGCCGCTCTCATTGGCATTCTCGACCCAGACCACAGCAACCTGCGCACCGACGGGACTTTGCGGTTCGCTATTGACGGCGTCCCCAGCGATTGAGCCGGCGCCGTCATAAGGTCCCGCTTGATCAGAGTTGCCGTAGTCTGACGGGCCGGCGCCTTCATCATGGTGGTGAGTGGTCAACCCTGCAGTGTCGAAATCTGAATACGTCGTCTCAGATTCAGACGCCAATGCCACCACAGTTGTTGAGCCGGAGGCGAGCTTGCCGTCATCATCAATCAATTGCAGATTGAGCTGGTAGCGAGTTTGTTCTCCGTCGATCGAATTCGATACGTACGCAACAACCACGTTATTACCAGCGAACGACATCGACGGGTCTAATTCCAGGAACGGCTTGTCGGGGTCTTCAACAATCGCGTCGGACGCAACGACGACGGACGCAGGTGCACCGTCGGCACCAATAACTGGTTTTCCATTTCCATCGATCAGATCGACCTGGATGATCGACGTGCCCGGCTTTTCTCCGTCACTGACATGCAGTACGGCTATTTTGTCGCCCTGGGCAACGACCTGTGGCTTTTTCTGCGCAACCGTGTCGCCTTCGCCCCCGGCAACCGTGACCGGAGTGCCAATGAGCTCAATGTCCGTGGTGTTGTCTGGCACAGCTGACCCCAGAGAGCCGCCGTTCGAATTTCCGTCTGGTGCCGAACCATCGTCGGCTGGCACATTAGTTTCGCCGCCTGCGCTAACAGCGTCCGCCACATCCGCCTCATCAACTTGAGAGGTGTCTGTGTTGCCCACTTTAACCGGTGCCGAACTTCCGTGCGGCACTTGCAGATCCGAAGATTCTGCCTCAGGCGCGAGCAAGTCGCCTTCGTCCGAACCAACCATTTCATCTCGGCCTGCGTCGCCGCTGGCAACAGTAACGGCGAACATCGATCCGCTATCGCCCGGCTCCGACAGGTAGCTGACCGAGATCCGGCCGTCGTCTGAAACATCGATTGAGATATTCGACGCAAATTTTGGCACCGCGACTGGCGCTATGTCCTTGACTGTCCACAATGCCGACTGGGCGGACTGCCTGTCCACACTCGAGTCACCGCCCGATTCTTGTTGCAACATATATACTTTGCCCATGAGGGCAGCCATAAAACCGAAATCGGCGATCCAAAGCGCCGCCACGCCACCTTGACCGTAAGGCGAGACCTTAACGCGGCCATCCGCGTTTCCGGCGCGTTGACCGGCTCCACCAAGATCACCAAGCAGTTCATTAATTTGGCCGACGTGCTCTGCGCGCGCCGCTGCTTCTTCTGCGCTGGCGCCGTGTCCATCGCCGTCCGCCGGGTGATATTTCGCGTGCACCACGCGGTCCGGGCCGATCCAGGCTACGACAGAACTGCCGTCAGCGAGCGTTGCTGCATCGACATCGCTTCCGTAAACGCCGCCGCCGTCACCGACTTCATTTTCATTGCCGACCCAGACGACATTATCGTTGGCAGCTGATTTGGATTTGATCGCGATGTTTCCGGCGACGTTTGGACTATCGGGCGCCAAGACCCCGAAAATTTTTTCGAGGAACGGAAACCCTGAAGGCACGACCGGAGGATCGGCTTGGTCTGCCGCACCACCAGCTCGGGTCAGCATGACGCGTCCGCATCCAGGCGGCGCATTCTCATCGGGTGCGATCCACGCTGCCGCTTTTTCAGTTCGATCATTAGCCGGTGCACCCAGCGCATCGATACCGCAGCCGGTGAAATCGCCGGGTCCTGTGAAATCATTTGCCATGCGATCGACCCCCACCTGCAATGCATGGGTTAATCAACGTTGCATGCGTCGAATACAGCGTAAACTTCGCGCCCAAAACCGGCGCGGAATATCCAAACATATGACTGAACCAAATATTCACGATCACGCCCTAAAACGCTAGATGAGACGTTAGATGAGACGTTAGATGAGACGTTATAAAAGTCTGGTCTTCCAATTCAGCGAACGAAATGCTGCCCTACAAATCAAAGCGCAGATCTGTGTTCAGCATCCCTATCGTTATCTTACGGTCCAACGAAAACAAGACACTTTCGCACCTAACTAGAGATAACTTTAAGTCTGAGAGAACATCAGACCAAGGTCTGACACTGAGCACCGGTGTCAGGTGTTGCCACCCGGACATCGGTTAATTCCGCGCCGGTTCAGACCGCCCTGCTGTCTCAAATTTTGCTTTTTGTGCTTCGCCCTGGCAGCATGATGATTGGTGTGTGATTGCTGTGCGAGTCGTTCTCGAAACGCCAAGGAAACCAACGGCATGCGAAAATTTGCAGGACTTGTGGCGCTTTATCTGGCGCTCGGCGCACAATCGGCTGCGGCCAACGACCATCCGCGTCCCTTGCGCGCCGTGCCATTTTACAATGTGAAGCCCGGCGAGGCCGTCGGCTGCTATTGGCACCGGGGCCGCCAGTTCTGCGGACACTATTGTTATTGGGAGGTCAATGGCCGGCGCTACTGTCAAAAGCGCGAGGAGATCGCTGTTCCGCAGGGGGCATGGATCGACGATTATGTGCTAGACGAGGGCCGCAGTACAGCTCACAGGCGGCCCTATAGCCGGGTCCGGCGCGCGACGCGCGACCGGAGCCCGTGGTGACACCTTTCGCCCTTCCTGCAGCCGCTTTCCTGCTACTTTACTCTCTCATCGCTGCGTCGACTTCGGCTGTGTCAGGCGGAGTTGATGTTTGGCTCGCCTGCTCGGCGATCCTCGCGTTAACGCTTGCCGTCCTCAGCGCTATCGACCTCGCCTCTTTGAGGTTGCCCGACAGTCTCACAATGCCCTTGGCCGCCGGCGGGCTTGCGCTGCCGTGGATACTTGGAGACGGTATTTCATTCGCAGAGCGCGGCTTCGCCGCAGCCGGCGCGTTTATCCTGATCGCTGGAATTGACGCGATCTACCGGCGCCTGCGCGGCCGCCAGGGACTTGGCCTTGGCGACGCCAAACTCTTTGCCGCCGCCGGCAGCTGGCTCGGTGCCGAACCCCTCAGCCAGGTCTTACTCTGGGCTACGGCCTCGGCTCTTGCAGCATTCGCCGTTGCCGCCCTTCGTGGTGGCGCACTCACCCGCGAGACGCGCATAGCCTTCGGACCGTTTCTGGCGTTCGGCTTTTGGATGGCCTGGATCGGCACCGCCTAGTCAATCGTCTCTGCGCTAACGCTGGTAATGCGCAACACTTGCTGCAAAGTGCACTCCGGGGCAGAGTATCAAGCGGCTTATTTTTTTACACAGGATTGCGCGGTTCATGCAGGCTCGACTCCCCGGTTTCAGCCGCCAGTCCGCGCGCGTGCCATCCAGAGTTCATGCCAATTCGGCTGCGGGCTTCACCCTGCTCGAACTGCTGGTGGTGCTTGGGATTCTAGCATTGCTTGCCGCCGTCGTGGGACCGAACGTGCTCCGCTACATGGGCAAGGGTCGGACCATATCGGCCAAGGCGCAAATTTCTTCGATCTCAACAGCAATTGAACTTTACGCGCTCGATATGGGCGCCGCCCCTAGCACCGAGGCCGGTCTCGGCGCGCTCATGTCCGCTCCTCAAGGCGCCACACGCTGGCGCGGGCCCTACCTGAAGAATGCCAACGGACTCGTCGATCCCTGGGGACGTCCGTACAATTACCGCTCACCAGGACAGCACGCGCCCTATGAAATTTTCTCATATGGCCAGGACAACGCGCCAAGCGGCACCGGCGAAGACCAGGACCTTGTGAGCTGGTAAAAACCTTCTAGGGTCTGTCTGGTTTTGATTGAATGACGGACGACACCCTAGCACTTTGTCTTGTCATGCTTCTTTTCGCAAAACCGGTTCCCACTTGTCTGGAAGCAATCGAGTGTTGGATTAGTTCCCGTTCGCGTTCGCGAACCGCAGCTCCACAACCAGAGGCCGCTCGGCGGAGGCTTGTGCGGTGACAAATCCATTCTTCATTTCGACCAATTGCGGCAACTCACTTTCGCCAATCCATTCGTCATGCCAGCGAGCACTGTCCTCGCCGCGGCGCCGTCCAAAATAACGGAACGAGAGTGTCGTGACATCACGCATCAAAACCGAAGTTGTTGCCGGCGTGTCCCCTTGGAGTGAGTATGGGCGCATAGAAATTGAAAGCGAGCGCCCAGGATTTCCGGCACCGGCCCCACTTGCATCAAGAGCCATTCTGTAATCCTGCACGCCTGCTTGTTGTGCCCCGAGAGACGCGGGCGCGACGAAAGCCAATGCGTCCCTCGCGCCAGTAAAGGCCAGATGCAGACGGCCGTCCGGGCGGCGTTGCAGCACAGCGGTCGCGCTTGCAAGTTGTTGTGCGATGAACTGGCGCGCAGGCCCCGCCGCTGAGATCGTGTCGAGCCGCGTGCGGGACTCGATCGCGCGCGTTCCAAGCTGCAGCAATCCCGGGAGGAAGGCCACGACCAGCGCCAGCAACATGATCGAGACGAGCGTTTCGATGAGCGTGAAGCCGGCGTCGCTGACCGCGGTAGACGATTGCGGCATCATGGGTCTACCCTTACGGGCCGCCGGATTTTGAGCGTCGTCAGGCTGATTTCGCGCGCGCCGCGTGCGCGTCCGTCGTTCCAGCGGACCTGTACCGTCGTCCAATATCCACTCGCAACCTTGGCGGCTTCATCTGACGCGGCAGCCCCATGCGGCACGATCATCGACGTCCAAGTGAAGCCGCCGCCAGCATCGCCATCTGCAACGCCGGGTTCCAGGGCTGACTCAATTCCAATTGCTGCGAGTTTCGCTTTGGCGATCTCGAGCGCTTCCGTCTCCATGTTCGCGGCACGTATGCCGCGCCATCCGCCGCCGAATCCACCCTGGAGTACGCTGACCGCCGCAACGAGAATGGCGAAGCTCACCAGGACTTCGATCAGGGTGAAGCCGCTGTCCCGTCCGGCGCTTGCATTTAGCGTGACCATTGCACCTCGGTGTTGCCTGTCAGTCCATTGATCGCAATCGTAGCGGTTGTAGTGCCTTCGCGCAGAACAATTGCGCCGCCACTTGCCGTGCCGTCTGCAAAGAAAGCATATCGCCCGGATGTAGTCTGCATGCGTGCTCGCGCTGAAAAGTCTGCCTCGATACCAAGAGAGGCCGGTATCGGCCTCGGCGCGGGATTGGCGTCCGACCAATAAGTCCGTTGCGCCGGATCGATTAAGAATGCGCGCTCGCCGTTACGGCGGACAGCGTCGGCGCGTGTCGCCCGCATCATCGCCGCCATATCGAGCGCGGCCGCGCGCAAGGCAAGATCGCCCGATCTCGTCCAAAGGTTTGGAACAGACAGAGCCGTGACCCCCGCCACCATGGCCAGCACGATGACGAGTTCGAGAAGCGAAAACCCATCGTCGCCAGACCGGACCGGCAATGGCCGCAGCGTCGTCATCGGAGCGCCAAATCGTTGATACTGAGAATGGCCTGCATTACAGACAGTATGAGGCCGCCTGTGAAAAGACCAACGACGAGTGTCAGAACCGGTCCAATGAGCCGCGTCAGGCGATCGACGTCCCGCTCCAGCATCACCTCGTGGATCGCAGCGGCGCGCGCCAGCATGTCATCGAGCTGACCTGTCTTTTCGCCGACAGCCGCCAAGCGCACCGAGAGTTCGGAGTAAAGCTTTGACGACTGCATCTGTTGCGACAGCGTCGCGCCTTCCGCCACAGCCCCGGCGAGCGTGCCTGTTGCTTCGCGATAGACCCCGTTGGTCAGTACTCCAGCCGTACTTCGCAACGCGTCCAAGAGCGGCACGCCGTTTTTCAGTAATGCGGCCATTGTCCGGCAAAATCGCCCCGTTTCGCGCAGACTGGTCAAGCGCCCGATAACCGGCAGACGGAGTACCAGTTTATCGCGCGCGGCCTGAACTCCAGCGTCATGGCGCAACACCATGGCCGCTAAAGCCAGAGCACCGAGAACCAGTGCCGTCACGTGCCAATGCGCTGTTGCCAACGCCTGCACCGACGACATGAAGCGCAAAACGATTGGCGGCTCGACACCCGCCTCAGCAAAAAGCGGCATCACAGCTGGCAACAGAACCAGCATAATGACCAGAACGGCGGCAAATGCTGCAGCCATCAGCAGCAACGGGTAGAGCATCGCAGACGCCACCCGGCTGCGCGTGTCTGAAGCGCGCTCAAGGAGTGTGCTGAGTTCGCCCATAACCTGGCCAAAAGAGCCGCCGGTTTCGCCCGCGCGCACAAGCCGCCAATAAAATTCGGGAAATGCTTCACCCTGACTTGCGAGTGCCATTGACAGAGACTGTCCTTCCCGCACACGATCCAGAATCCGGTTCGCAAGTGCGCGGGCGCGCGCGCTTAGTCCCGGCATTATAACGACAACACCGAGCGCCTCGTCCAGCGGCAAGTCGGCCTTAACGAGGGTCGCGAGTTCGCGCGTGAACGTCAGGCGATCCTCGTCGGTTAAAGCTCTTGGCGCAAAGACTTCGCGCTGCCACCATGGCTGAGTCGCAAGTTCTGCCGTCTCTGTCACCTCAACGGCCAATTGACCGCGTGCCGATAAAGCCTGCAGGACGGCCTCGCGAGTCGCCACTTCAAGGGCCCCCGTTAAAAGCGCGCCGGATTGATCGTAGGCCTTATAGGC
>JANOKW010000022.1:0-2244 GCA_031419475.1 Hyphomicrobium sp.
GACAGACGAACATTGCACGATGCGGCCCACACCATTTCGGCGCATAGCTGGAATAATACGCCGCGTCAGATCGTGCGTGCCGATGAGATTGACTTCAAGCTGCTCGCGCAAGACGGCGGGCGTCAAATCTTCGACCGCGCCCGGCTGACCAAAAGCCGCGTTGTTGAAAATCGCGCCGAGCTTGCCCCCTGTCATTTCGAGTGCGGAAATCGCGCACGTTGCAATCGACTTCGGATCGGTGAGTTCAAGATGCAGCGCGTCAACGTGCTCGACTGTGCGCAAACGTCCAAGATCGCCATCTTTGCGTGCCGTCGCGATCACACGCCATCCACGCGCCTTCAACCTGCGCGCCGCATCAAGTCCGATCCCAGAGGAACATCCGGTAATGAGAATGGATCGCTGCATTGTTGTTCTAGCCCCGGCTACGAAAAGGGCCGGTGCACGCATCGCAACGCGCATCCGGCCCACCTCAATCGATACGGCAATAAGCAGCTATTTCTTGACGCCTTCAACATCAAGCGTGATGTAGACGATAGCCGAAGACGGACCCAGTTCCTTCTTCATCTTGAAGTCGGCGAGCGACAGTTGAGTCGTGCCCGTGAAGCCTGCGCGTTCGCCGCCCCAGGGATCGGGACCGCCGCCGATGCGCTCGGCATCGATGACGATTTCCTTAGCCACGCCGCGGAAGGTGAAATTGCCGGTGATCTTGGCCTTGCCATCGCCCGACATCTTGACGGACGTGCTCTCGAACGTCGCCTTCGGGAAGGCCGCTGTATCGAGGTAGTCGGGGCTGCGCAAGTGCTTGTCGCGCTCGCCGTGATTGGAGCTGATGCTGGCGACGTCGATATCGACCTTCACTTTCGATGCGTCCGGAGACTTGTCGTCGAACGAGATCGACCCGTCGAAGGTGTCGAAACGGCCCGTCATCCAGCTGTATCCCAGATGCTTGATGCGCCAGGTTATTGAGGCGTGCATGCCCTTCTTGTCGAAAGCGTACTCGGCCGCAGAGGCCGGCAACGCAAAGGCAAAGGCGGCGCCAAAAACGGCAGCGGCGAACGTCGATTTCTTCATCTCAGCGACTCCTCAGGTTTCCGGCGGACCAGACCACATGCGCTTCAAAATAGTGCTGCGGTCAACGAAGTGATGTTTCAAAGCTGCGGCAGAATGAAGGACCGCCAGTCCGATAGTGGTATAGGCGAGAATACGATGAATGTAACCGGCTGTGTCCGTCATTTCCTTGCTGACCACGGCGGATGGTACGGAGAAAAGCCCGAATACATCAACTGGCCTTCCGTCGGATGTGGATATGAAGTAGCCGCTCGAAGTGATGGCCAAAAGCAGCGCATAAAAGCCCCAGTGCGCGGCCTTGGCGACCAGGCGTTCCAACTTGGACAATTCGCTATCGTCCGGGTGGACGTTGGCCAGACGCCAGCCAAACCGCGCAAGGAGCGCAATTCCAAGCAAGATGCCGAGGCTGCGGTGCAGGTCTGGGGCGCTGTTGTAGAAGGGGCTGTCATACTCAAGCTCCACCATCCAATAGCCGAGCGCAAAGACGGCGACGATGGCGACGGCCGTCAGCCAATGGAAAAGGCGGGTGACAAGACCGTAGCCGGTGTGGGTATCGCGGATGTGCATGGCCAGCAGGGTAGCATGGGAGAGAGGGAGAGGTCATCCCCTCGTCAATTCCGTTGGACTATGCGACGATAGAATCTTCGTGAAACATAATCGAACAGTACCCATGCGCCAAATCGAAGCCAAAGAGTTCAAGGCCAATTGCTCAAAGCTCGTCAACAAAGTCAGCGAAACCGGCGAGCCGATCATCATCACGGAAGGTGGAGTAGCCGTTGCCCGGTTGGTATGCGTGAACACTACGCGAGTGGACCCGTTCGGCCGCGGCAATGGCCTCATCAGGACAGTCGATCCCGACGACGACCTTATCGATATTTGTTCTAGAATATGCAGCGGCACGAACAAGAGGAAGCGCAAGGTTCGTAGGTCGGGCTGAGGCCTCGTCAGGTCTTGATCGGAATGACACGACGTCTCAGGCCGAAGCCCGACATGCGGATGTATAAGTGTCGGGCTTCGCAAGAGGGCTCAGCACCGACCTACGATTCTGCACAACTCTCACAACCTGCATCCCCGGGCGAGCGAGCGCCGCGAAGCAAGTAAGCGTAGACCCGGGGCCCTTATACCAACCTTCCTTGAGGCTGACTCTTGTGGCGCCGGGGGTTCCCTCGGGAGTCA
>JANOKW010000023.1:0-2301 GCA_031419475.1 Hyphomicrobium sp.
GCTTCGCAAAGCCGACGAACGAAGCGTCGAAGCGGTCTGGAGGCGCATCGGAAATTTGCTCACTCACTTCAAGCCAACAGAATGCGCAAACTATCTGCACAACAGCGGCTACGGTTCCATATGAACCGGAAAGACTCTAGGGAGGGGCGCGGTGCGTCCGTTAGAGACGAGGACTCCCGTAAACAGCCTGCATATGGCACGGACAGTGGCGCCGCGCATTATGTTGGCGTGCTGGGCTTTGTCAGCGCTATTGTTTGTCCCGGCGATTGCTTCGAGGCGTCGTCTTTCGATCCGAATCCGCGAGACTCGCGCAACTTTTCGATGCGCGTGACAAGCTCTCGCCGCAACTCTTCAGCATCAATGATTTTGCGTTGTTTGAGGGCGCGCAGTTTCATGCGCGCGACGTCCGCATCAATGCCCCCGCGCTTGCTCTCGGCGCGCAGCCACATCTCTTCCTCTTTTGGATCGCGGCGTGCGGAGCGTTTCGCCTTGCGCTTTGCCGTGCGCGCGTCGCGCACATCGCGAGGCCAGTTCTCGCGCGCGCCGTATTTCTTGGCACTCGTGCGCGTCACGCGGAAGCACCACGGTTTGATGGGCGGCAGACTGTTCGTTTCCGTTTTCGACTTGGGCTTGGTCATGTTGATACAACTTTCATTCTCTGGTGCTGCCAATTCCTCCCTTTGATTTTCGAAATTAGGAGCGGACCAGCCGCGAGGGCCGCGTCTGAGCTCAGTAAAAAAAGCGTCCCCTTGAGCCGGTCCGCGGTAAAACGGAGTGTCAAGTCTCTGCGCCGCCACTTGATTAGGAGGCTGCTCTCCACGTGAGCGTCTCACCTCACGCAGGCGGCGGTTGCTTTAAGCACAGCCCGTGCGTAGCGGGCCGTGCAGTCCGTCACCTCCTCTCTGGTAGCATCCAGCGCCCCGGACGCCCCCTTATGCAGAGCGGATGGTCGAGAGTATCGCTCATTTTTGGGGTGCAGGGAATGCGAACCGGGAGGTTTGGTTGATGGGGAAATGGATTCGGCGATGGGCAAATGGGCGTTAGGGATGTGGAGTGGGCAGCGGGCGGTAGGTGTCTGACCCATCACGCCCGAGGCGTGTCTCCGACACGACGGTTCTGACACCAGGGCACAAGCCTGCTGTTCTTCAACGGTGTCAGACCCGGAGGGTCAGACACCTCAAGCAAAACGAAGAGATGTGCCATTAGACGCGCCCTGCACTCGCGTCGTAATGCACCAAGCCGCACGCGATATGTGCCGATTGCACCAATTTTCAAACACCGGCGCTTGTCGTCGAGCGGCGCATTACGGCCCGCACAAGTGCTGTAAGTAGGGCGGGTCAAAATAATAGGTGCCACTTCGTAGGTTGCGGTCAAGCGTCAGCGCAGACCCAACAATTCTTTGCGCCGCAAATAGTTCCCGCACTCGCACATTCCCGACTTGGCATTGGGTCTGCCCCCGGCTCAAGGCCGGGCTTGACGCCAACCTACGTTTCCCGTCTTTGCAATAGCTACGGCTGGTGTCTTTCGGCGCATTACGTTTTCATTTCCCTGCCGCCCCTCACGCGTGTTGCTTTGTCGCCTGCGCGACGAGCCCTCTCCCCATGCAAGCGCAGCGCATGGGGAGAGGGGGATCAACCCGCTCCGCTCGGCGCCTCGCCCGCACACGCCACACCCGTGCCTTTGAGGCCGCAATAGCCGTTTGGCACTTTGGCGAGGTATTGCTGGTGGTATTCTTCGGCGAAGTAGAAGGGCGGCGCGGGTGCGATCTCAGTCGTGATGCGGCCGAAGCCTTTTGCGTCAAGTGCGCGCTCGTAGGCGGCACGCGACGTTTCTGCCTCGGCTTGTTGGGCTGCCGTCGTTGTGTAGATGGCTGAGCGATACTGCGTGCCAACGTCGTTGCCCTGACGATAGCCTTGGGTCGGGTCATGGCTTTCCCAGAACGTCTTCAAGAGCGTCGCGTAGGAGATTTTTTTCGGGTCAAAAACCACGAGCACGACTTCCGTGTGCCCGGTTTCTCCGGTGCACACTTCCTTGTAAGTGGCGTTGGGCGTGGTGCCGCCGGCGTAGCCAACGGCCGTGATCCAGATGCCGCTGCCCGGCAGTTGCCAGAACAGCCGCTCCGCGCCCCAGAAACAGCCGAGCGCGAAGTATGCGGCTTCACAGTCAGCCGGATAGGGTGGTTGCAACGCGCGGCCCAAGATGTAGTGCTCTTGCGCCGTGGGGATCGGTGTGGGGCGGCCCGTGGGCGCGCGTTCGGGCGAGGGCATGGTCATGGGGCGCCCAGAGGACATGGATGAAAAC
>JANOKW010000024.1:0-4317 GCA_031419475.1 Hyphomicrobium sp.
GCTCGACGTTGCTGTGCTTTCCGTGCTCGAATGGCGCGGAAGCCGAAACGTGTGATGCTTATTTCTTTTTGTCGCCGGCCGGCTTCTTCGGCTTGCGCTTTTCTTTGGTCGAACGCTGTTCTTTCGCCATGGTGGCCTCCAAGTAAGTTGCTCAAGGACTTGAGCGGTGCTTGCCCTCTATTGCTGCAACTGTTTGCAGCTTCCCGCAAGACCCTGTGATAGCCCCGGCCCTTCACATTTTGCGGATCGCCGCATTGCTGGTCGGGGAAGGGGGTGCTAACCGGCACTCCAGATCGCGGACTTGATGGTGGATAGGCCGCGCTGTCATGGGATCCAACAAGCGTGCGCACCGAACTTTTTGATTTCGAACTGCCAGATAGCGCAATCGCCCTTCACCCGGCGAGCCCACGCGATAGCGCCCGGCTGCTTCTGGTGCATCCGGTCAAGGGGGGATGCGCGTTGGACGACGCGGATTTGGCGGACAAGACGGTGCGCGACCTGCCAGGGCTTCTGCAGCCCGGCGATGCGCTGGTATTCAACGACACGCGCGTTATTCCGGCGGCTCTCGCGGGTGTGCGCATCCGGGGTGAGCTGAGCTCGAACGTCGCCGTCATTCTCATTAAGCGGGTGGATGAGAACCGCTGGCGGGCGTTCGCACGCCCGGCCAAACGTCTCGAAGTTGGCGATCGGGTCCGCTTCGGGCACGCCAATACGAGCTGCCTTCTGGGTGCACTTGATGCGACGCTCTGTGAGAAGGGCGAGGCGGGCGAAGTTGAACTCGCGTTTGATCTCTCGGGCGCAGCGTTGGATGAGGCCATCAATGCCGTTGGCGTCATGCCCTTGCCGCCCTACATTGCCTCAAAGCGGGCGCCCGATGAAACCGATCGCGCCGCTTATCAGACGATCTACGCCGACAAAGACGGCGCCGTCGCCGCACCAACCGCTGGATTACACTTCACGCCCGAACTCTTTGCGGCGCTTGAAGCGCGCGGCATCTCGAAACACTTCGTCACGCTGCACGTCGGTCCCGGAACATTTTTGCCCGTCAAAGTGGACGACACCTCCGATCACAAAATGCACGCCGAATGGGGCAGCGTCTCAGCTGAAACGGCAGCCGCCTTGAACGCAGTGCGCGCGCGCGGCGGGCGCATCGTCGCTGTCGGCACGACATCGCTGCGCCTTCTCGAAAGTGCGGCAAATGATGCGGGCGACGTACAACCCTGGTCCGGCGACACCGCAATTTTCATCACGCCCGGTTATCGCTTCAAAGCGGTCGACGTGCTGATGACCAACTTCCATCTGCCGCGCTCGACATTATTCATGCTTGTCTCGGCATTCGCCGGCCTCGGCACCATGCAAGTCTCCTACGCCCACGCCATCGCGAAGGGCTACCGGTTTTACTCCTACGGCGACGCGTGTTTATTGTTTCCCCAACATGAAGGAGGATGGCATGGATGACGATCTGCGGGCCATGGACCGTGAAGCCCTCATTAGAGAAGTCATAAAACTTCGATCGGGCATTAGGCAGCATCGTGATACGTCGGGACACGGTCTGTGCTGGCATCACCCGGCGTTGTGGGCGCTTCTTCCGGAGCGAGTCGATCCGAAAATCGCCGTGCCGCCCTGGGACAAATTCATGCGCGGCTGCATTCATTACCGTCAATCGCTCGACAAACAAGCGCCGGGTGCGCCCACGCATGACAAGGAATTCGATGGCTGAGGCATTTGGGTACAAGCTCCTCGCGCGCGACGGCCTCGCCCGCCTCGGCGAGATCGTGACGCCGCGCGGCACCATCCGCACGCCGGCATTCATGCCGGTCGGAACGGTCGCGACTGTAAAGGCTCTCTACCCGGATCAAGTGCGCGACGCGGGCGCCGACATCCTGCTTGGCAACACCTACCACTTGATGCTGCGGCCGGGCGCCGAACGCATCGCCAAGCTCGGCGGGCTTCATAAATTCATGCGCTGGGACAAGCCCATCCTGACCGACTCGGGCGGCTTCCAAGTCATGAGCCTCTCAAAAATCCGCAAGATCACGGAAGAGGGTGCCGCCTTTCAATCGCACATCGACGGTTCACGCCACATGCTGACTCCCGAACGCTCAATCGAAGTGCAGTGTCTCTTGGGTGCCGACATTCAAATGCAGTTCGACGAGTGCATCGAACTTCCCGCCGAACGCCGCGAAGTCGAGCGTGCAATGGAACTCAGTCTGCGCTGGGCTGAGCGTTCCAAACGTGCTTTCGACGCGCAGGTCGCAAGCGGCGGCGCAACCAAAGGCCAAGCTTTGTTCGGCATCGTCCAAGGCGGCATCGATATTCCATTGCGCCTGAGATCGGCGGAAGCCCTCGTTGCTATGGACCTTCCAGGTTACGCCGTTGGCGGGCTTGCGGTTGGCGAAGGCCACGAGATCATGATCGCAACGCTCTCTGAAACGCTTCCCGCTTTGCCACAGGATAAACCGCGTTACCTGATGGGCGTTGGCACGCCGCTCGACCTCATCGAAAGCGTGGCACGCGGAGTTGATATGTTTGATTGCGTCATGCCGACGCGCAACGGGCGGCACGGCTATGCGTTCACCTGGAACGGCCTCTTGAACATGAAAAACGCCAAACACGCCGAAGACATGAGCCCCATCGATTGTCTAAGCAGGTGCCCGGCGGCGCAAGACTATTCCCGCGCCTACGTGCACCACTTGATGAAATCGGGAGAAATTCTTGGCGCCATGATCTTGTCGTGGATCAATACGGTCTTCTATCAGCAGCTCATGGACCAAATGCGTGCGGCAATCGCCGAAGACCGGTTTGACGCCTGGAAATCCGACGTTGTGCCGCGCATCACGGCCCGTGTGTAGCTCTCATCATTGCGTCCCCGGGCGAGCAACGCTGCGGAGCGAAGTTGCGCAGACCCGGGGTCTTCACCCGTCTGCTGCTGGTGAAGACCCCGGTTCAGCCTCGCAAAGCCTGCGGCTTTGTAGCTGACCGGGGACGCAAGCGGAGAGAGCGGAGCGCTTAACGCATCATTCGCGACGTCACCCGTTCGCGATGCACGAGATAGAGGCCTGACGCGATAACAACCGACGAACCAAGCAGCGTCCACGTGTCGGGCACATCGCCGAACACGGCATAGCCGAGCCCGACCATACTCAAGAGCTGAAAATACAGAAACGGCGACACACTGGACGCTGGCGCCAGTCCATACGCGTGGATGAGCAAATAATGCC
Organism: Hyphomicrobium sp.; assembly: GCA_031419475.1. GTDB lineage: Bacteria > Pseudomonadota > Alphaproteobacteria > Rhizobiales > Hyphomicrobiaceae > Hyphomicrobium_B. The sequence goes on from JANOKW010000024.1 coordinate 3,222, forward strand.
CAAATCCGCCAAACGCACCGAGGCTCAAGAGCATCAGCCATTGAACGAGGCCTTTCGGCCAGACCCAGCCGGCCATTGCAAACGGCGCGACCAGGATCGATCCGGCGAGCAACGCGTAAAACAGCGTGACCAACGGCGAGTCGAAGGGCGCGAGCTTACGTGTAATCAACATGAAGCCGGCGTAGGACAGCATGGACAGGAACGAGATACCAAAAGCCCAATGCACGTCGGCAAACCCCGGGCGCACGACAATCAGGATACCAAGAAATCCCGCGACGATCGCGAGGGCACGCCGCCATCCAACCCACTCGCCGAGGATTGGGCCCGCAAGTGCTGCAACAACTAGAGGCGCGAGGAACGCGATCGACACCGTCTGGTCGAGCCGCAAATACTGGACGGCGAGAAAATTAAACGCGGTCGTTCCCAGCAACAGGAATGAACGCAACGTTTGAAGGCCAAGTTTTTCCGTTTTTAGCAGGCCCGGAATGGCTCTCGGTCCTAAGATGACCGTCATCAAAAGCATCTGACCCAAGAAACGCAGCCAAACAATTTGCGCCGTTCCGAGGTCCGTGTGCGCGGCGACATACTTGGCGCTTGCGTCAAGGCATGAAAAGAGAGTTACGGCCCCGCACATCAGCGCAATGGCCTTCATGCGATGGGGCATGACACTAAGTGGAGCGCCAATTGGGTCGCTTGCTGGCGCGGGTGCGGCGGCGTCGGCCATGCGGCGGGAAAACCTGATCGGAAGAATGAATGGCGGATTAAGTGCCCTCGCTGCCGTCATACAGCAGTTCGCCCTCACGGCGCCCGTTAATGCGCGCAACGGTCCGCAAGTCAGCCATGATGGAAATGCATGTTCGGGGTCCACGTCGCGGCTAACCGCTGCCGTTATCCTGCCTGCCAGCTGTTAATCAGACGGGCTGCCCTGGGACCAGCCTAACTTGCCGGTCAAACAGGCCTTATACCAACCTTCATTGATGCTGACCTGTGAGGACCCAATCGCGGGTACCGATGGAAGCGATGCGGCCGGTTTCGGCGATGAGCTTGTTCCAAGCGTCGCAGCACGCATCGCAGATGTCTTTGTATCCTTCGAATA
>JANOKW010000025.1:0-31291 GCA_031419475.1 Hyphomicrobium sp.
GTGTTGCGGCCGGCCAACACGTCTCGCAGCCGGACCCTGTCGGCCCGATTGACGTACAGGCAGATGTCATCTCTTCTCATCCCCGCACATTGACTGATTTGCAGGATGATGGGAATCATCTGTTAGGCGTGGAACACTAGATTATCGCCAGAGCGAAGGACCTCAAAATACACTGCATATGGAAAACGCCGTACCAGCGCCCGCCGCATATCAAGATACCGGAAAGGGAACTGCATTGGAGCGTTTTCAATACGGATCAAGGATTTATCAATGTCGTTGATGAATTCTGCGCCGAGTCCTTGTTGTTGTTGCTCGTACCAGAGCGCAGCGGCACGAATATCGTCCTGCGCGGCTCGCGCGATGAGCAACATCAGGGCTTACGCAACCCCGCACGAATCTCCTTTTGAACGTCAGACCAGGGCCGCGCCGGCGCCGCGCCTTCTTGCGGATCAGCTATGCGGCGATCCAATTCTTGGCGATGCCATTTTGGAATTTCGATCCCGCCGGGCGCTTCAATTAGTGAAGTCCAAATCTCTTCCATGAGCCGGAACCTATCGGCAACCGACATTCTTCTCAAATCAGCAGGCGAAACATGATCGTTCATTACTGAATTCTGACACCCAAACCCGGCCATGACAAGGTATCGTCAGAAACAAAAACGGCCGCATGAAACGGCCATCCTTAAAATCACGCCCCGGCCCGGTGCAATCGCTCAGGCAACCGCCTTCTTGATGGCAGGCGCCAAATCCGTTTTCTCCCACGAAAACCCGCCGTCTTTGTCGGCCGGGCGGCCGAAGTGACCGTAAGCAGACGTGCGCGCGTAAATCGGCTTGTTGAGGTCCAGATGCGAACGGATGCCGCGCGGCGTCAGATCCATGACCTCACCCAGCGCCTTTTCGATCACTGCCTCGTCAACTTTGCCTGTGCCGTGCGTATCGACGTATACCGACAGCGGCTTGGCAACACCGATCGCGTAGGCCAGCTGAATGGTGCAGCGGTCGGCAATGCCGGACGAGACGACGTTTTTGGCGAGATAACGCGAGGCATAGGCCGCAGAGCGATCGACCTTCGTTGGGTCTTTGCCCGAAAATGCGCCGCCACCGTGTGGGGCCGCGCCGCCATAAGTATCAACGATGATCTTGCGCCCCGTCAGACCGCAGTCGCCGTCGGGGCCGCCGATGAAGAACTTGCCGGTTGGATTGATGTGCCAGATCGTATCTTTGCTGATCCAGCCTTCCGGCAGCGCTTTCCTGACGAAGGGTTCAACGATCTCACGCACCTGGCGCGAGGTCAAATCTTCGACGACATGCTGATGCGAGACGACGATTTGCGTCACGCCGACAGGCTTGCCGTTTTCGTACTGGACCGTCACCTGGCTCTTAGAGTCTGGACCGAGTTTCGCGGCTTCGCCTTTGCCAGACTTACGCGCGATTGCGAGATCTTGGAGGATCTTGTGCGCGTAGTAAATCGGTGCCGGCATAAGTTCTGGCGTTTCATTGCACGCGTAACCGAACATGATGCCCTGGTCGCCCGCACCCTCTTCCTGGTTGGAAGGCTGCTTCGCATCGACGCCAGCTGCGATGTCCGCCGATTGCCCATGCAAGAGCACTTCGATGTTCGTGTTGGCCCAGTGAAACCCGTCCTGCTCGTAGCCGATGTCCTTGATCGCTTGGCGCGTCAGGTGCTGGATCATCTCAACCGTCACACCGTGCGGTCCGCGATATTCCCCAGCGATGATGACGCGGTTGGTCGTCGCCATTGTTTCGCAAGCAGCGCGGATGCCCCACGGATCGAGCTTTTCTTTCGCGCCTTCGCGATAAAACGCATCCACGACTTCGTCGGAAATGCGGTCGCAGACCTTGTCGGGATGACCTTCGGATACAGACTCGCTCGTGAAAAGGAATGACTTGCGTGCCAAGGTGGCCCCCGTGTCTGATTGTTTGTTTTTGAAGTCGCGTTCGGCCATCCAGCGGAACGGCTCGAAATCCGGCCGGTTTGTTGCAGTCTTTGCCCTATGGGTCAAGCAAGGGCCGCTGCTCTGCCTTGGGGCGCCCTGTGCAAAAGCCTGATTAAATTACATTCCCGCTTAAGTCGCAGGCTCTTCGCCCGCCAAGCCCTTCACAAGATCGACGATAGACTTGCGCACTTTGGGATCGGTTATGCGTGCAAAGGCTTTGTTGAGTTCAAGGCCTTCCCGGCTACCGAGAAACTCTATGACATACGTATCACTCGGGCGTTCGGCAAATCCTGTGGTGTGCATGCCGCTGCGCGTGCCAACCGGGGCTTCATCATAGAAAAATTGTACGGTGACGCCCAAGACTTTTGCCAGATCATACAGGCGGCTGGCGCCTATGCGATTGACGCCCTTCTCATATTTCTGGACTTGCTGGAACGTGAGACCAAGATTTTCGCCCAGTTTTTCCTGGCTCATTCCGAGCAACATACGGCGCAAGCGCACCCTGGTTCCTACATGGACATCCATGGGATTCGCGCGCCGGGAGTTGCGCCCCGCTTCTTCGCCGTCGTCGACCAATTCTATTTCCGCCATTAGCTGTACCAAATATAGAGCGCCCGCGCCCTTGCAGTGCAATTACTAGGTGCAGGGGGCAGAAGCGTCAACCGGCGGCCTAAGGCGCGACAAACTGTCTGTTCCTTTCTTAAAGCGACGCGCGAAATACACCCGTTGCGAGCACAGCCAAACCTAGAAGCATGGCGAGTATCACGTCCCCAAACCGAACATAGGGCGTGGGCCCGGCGGCTGCGGGCAAACCGGAATCGGCCACGCCCTTGATATTCAAACCCAGGGAATGCAAAACCCTGCCATATGGATCTATGACCGCCGAGATGCCATTATTGGCGGCTCGAATGATCGGCAGGCCCTCTTCGACGGCCCGGACCCGGGTCTGATGGAAATGCTGGCGCGGCCCGGTTGTATCGCCAAACCATCCATCATTCGTGACGTTGATAATCGCGCCCGGCCTCAGCGCGCGATCGATCACGTGGCCTGGAAAGAGCACTTCATAACAAATCAACCCGGCAACAGGCGGCAAGCCCGGAATGGTGAGTAGCGGGCGGGACATTGGCCCAGTGGCGAATGAGCCAAGTCCCTTCGTCAGCTTCTTGAAGCCGATGGCACCCAGCACGGCATTAAAAGGCAAGTATTCGCCAAAGGGCACGAGATGCGCCTTGTCGTATGTGGCAATGAGTTGACCCTTGTCGCCGAATGCCATCAAGCTGTTGAAGCCTTTCTGTTCGCTGCCTGGTATTTTTTCGCGGCGCAATGCGCCTGTCACCAGCACCGCGCCATCTGGCAGCATGGCGCCGATCGCCGCCAGCGCCTCGGGATGCTCGAGCGGCAAAAACGGCATCGCAGCCTCGGGCCAGATCACATGCGTGATGGCGGCCAGATCGTCTTTCTTGCCATTCGGTCCAACGGCCGACATGTCCAAGTGCTCAGCGAAAATCGCGCTTTGCTTTTGCGGCTGCCATTTTTCCCGCTGCGGCACGCTTGGTTGCACAATGCGCAAGGTTACGCCTGGCACGTACTCAGGTGGCGACGCAGAAAGCCGCCAAGCGCCGAATGCCGCAAAGCAGGCAATGGGAAGCGTCGCGATCAACAGAGCTTGAATAAGCGCAGTGCACTGCCGCGTGCGATCAGCTTCGGCGGCGACGACGAGCGGGGCTGAAAAAACAACAGCTGCAACAAGCGTCAAGGCGTAAACACCCATCAGCGCCGCGCTCTGCATGAGATTTAGAGGGTAGGTGAGTGCATAACCCAGCACGTTCCACGGCAAGCCCGTCAGGACATGACCACGCAGCCACTCGGCAATTGTGAGTGTGATCGCGAATACCAGAACGCGGCTAGCGTCACGCCGCCAGAAATAGCGCGCCGCAGCCGCAGCACCGGCCCAAAACAGCGCTAAACCCGCCGGCAGGATCATAACGGCCAACGGCATAAGCCAGGCGAACTTTTCTGCTTCGACCAGAAACGCTTCTCCGATCCAGAAGAGGCTGGCTATAAAGTATCCAAATCCAAAAACCCATCCAGCAAGGGCTGCGCTGCGCGGACCATCGCTGCCATCGATCAGCCAAACAAGGACTGGCAGCGTGAAAAACAGGATCGGAAAAAAGAATACCGGCGCGAACGCGAGGACGGAGATTAGACCGGCGAGAAACGCCACGAGGTAGCGCCGCTTGCCTTGAAGCCCGGCGACGCCCGCTGCCGCCCGCATCAAGCTTCGTTGGACTGCGTCCATTGCCATGATCAGGTTTTTGCTGGCTCAGACGCCGGTTTCGGCGGCGTCGGCAACGAGCGCGACATATGAATCTTGAGCTTCTTCACACGGCGCGGATCGGCATCCAAAACCTCAAATTCAAGGCCGCTAGTATGATGGATGAGCTCTCCGCGCGCTGGAACCCGGCCGAGCAACGAGAAGACCAATCCGCCGAGCGTGTCGACATCCGATTCTTCACCGTCAGGCGACAGCTTGACGTTCAGATGCTCTTCGAGTTCGGTGATTGGCGTGCGCGCCGAGGCGACAAGGCCCTGTTTCAGATCGTTCGCAATATTGGTTTCTTCAGCCTCGTCGTGCTCATCCTCGATATCGCCAACGATCTGTTCGACAAGATCTTCAATCGTAACAAGGCCGTCCGTTCCGCCGTATTCGTCAACAACGAGCGCCATGTGAATGCGCGACGACTGCATGCGGATCAACAGATCGGCGGCAGGCATGGACGGCGGAACATAAAGAACCTGACGGCGAATTCTGGCCGTCGTAATGGGACGCTCGAGATCGATGCGCGAGAGATCGAGCCTGAGCGGCGCGCGCGCGGCTTCTCCCGCGCCACCCGCAGCTCCCGGCGCCTTCATTTCTGAGCCCGTCGTCTCGGACAAGAACCAGCGAAACAGATCCTTGACGTGGATCATGCCGCGCGGATCGTCGAGCGTTTCGCGAAAAATCGGAATGCGCGATACCCCCGCTTCGTTGAACGTGTGAAGCAACTCGGCGAGACTCTCGTTTTCGTCGAGTGCGGTGATATCGGCGCGCGGCACCATGATGTCGGCGACGCGGCTGGCGCCAAAACGAAGGAGACGTGACAGCATACCCCGCTCAGCGTCCGAGAACGCGGTATTGGTATCCGGCGTTTTAAGCACGCCCTCAAGGGTATCGCGCAACGTCGGCGGCCCGGCCAGGCCGAGCTTCGCGCGCAACACCTGCATCCAGCCTTGTGCCCCCCCTAGCCGCTGCTCATCGGGAATGACGTCATTGCCGGACTTGTCGTTTGATTGGTCGGTCATTGTCTTTTCTTTTTGGGTCGCATCACTAAGGGCACTTGGACGTGCGAATGACCCGCTCACTGTCTTTAATCTCGATCAAGAGTACCCGTGTAGGGATTTTCAACGCCAAGGCGCTGCAATAGCTTTATTTCGAGGGCTTCCATGCGTTCTGCTTCAGCGTCTGTCTCGTGATCATGCCCAAGCAGATGCAAGAGCCCGTGAACGATTAAATGCTGCAGATGATGCTCTCGCGGAATATCCTGCTCTTCGGCCTCGCGCACGATGGTTTCTGTCGCAAGCACGATGTCCCCGATATAGCCCTCTGGCGATCCAGGGCCCGGCGGGAAAGACAGCACATTAGTTGGCTTTGGCTTTTTGCGGTAGCGCCCATTCAGCACGGCAACGCTTGCGTCCGACGATAGAACAATCGATACGGCGCATTGCTGAAGTTTGAGGCTAGCCTCCGTTGCCACTTCTGCAGCTGTTGCCTCCGCAAGCGCTTCGATATCGTCTACCCACGACCAATCGCCCGAATCCTCTACCACCTCAGCGGTGAGTTGCGGTCTCTTGCGATTGCGTCGCTCAGACATTTCGTGACTCGGGTCGTCGCTGCGGCATGGCGGGGTCTATTTCGCCTTCTCGTAGGCTGCGACGATTTTAGCGACCAGATCACGGCGAACGACGTCGGCGCCAGTAAATCTAACTGCCTCAATACCGCTGACGCCATCAAGCAAGGTCACAGCTTCTTCCAGTCCCGACTTCATGCCAGACGGCAAATCGATCTGTGTCGGATCGCCCGTGACGATCATTTTCGAACCTTCCCCGATGCGGGTCAGAAACATTTTCATCTGCATCGACGTCGTATTCTGCGCTTCATCAAGAATAACGAAAGCGTTGGCCAGCGTGCGCCCGCGCATGAAGGCTAGCGGCGCGATTTCGATGATGCCGGTTTCAAGATCGCGCTCGACCTTCTCGGGCGGTAACACATCGTAAAGGGCGTCGTAGAGAGGGCGCAAATACGGATCGACCTTGTCGCGCATGTCGCCCGGCAAGAACCCGAGCCGTTCTCCAGCCTCAACAGCGGGGCGTGACAGGATGATACGTTCAACCAATCCACGCTCAAGGCATTGGGCGGCAAACGCTACGGCCAGATAGGTTTTGCCGGTACCAGCAGGACCGATGCCGAAAACAAGATCGTGCTTATCAATGGCGCGAATATAGGCGCTCTGCATCTGTGTGCGTGCTTTGACGACCCGGCGGCGTGTCGCGATTTGCGCCTGACCATCGCTGCTAGTACCTTCAGCGCGCGCATGACGGATCAAGCCGTCGAAATCTCCCGCACCAATGGTCTCGCCCTTGTTGATGCGGACATAAAGTTTTTCCAGCACATCGCGCGCGACGGCGCACGCGGGTGCAGGCCCAGTCAGAATAACGACGTTGCCGTGCGCGTGGGCATCGATGCCGAGACGGTCTTCGATGAGGGCGAGGTGGCTATCGTATTCGCCGAGCAGGCGCGGGAGCAAGCGATTGTCTTCGAAAGGGATGACGACCCGTGTGCTCTGCGCTTCGGATTTTGCCTCGCGGCGCGAGGGCGATGCGGGAAGCCCGCGAATACCTGCCAAGTGGCGTTACTCCTCGAGGTTATGCCCGATCCGCCTGTCTGTCGAATCGAGACCATCTCACTTAAAATACCATGCCCTGAACTTATCTGGCAGCCAAGGCGACCTTACCGAAACTCTAGCTTAAAACGTCGTAAACGCTAATTATGCTACCTGAATGACGCCGCCAAGACTGAGCTGCGTCGACGACCGGATCACTACGGGCATGATTTCCCCAATCATTTCAGGCCCGGCCTCGGCGTGGACCAGCTGCAAATAGGGCGAACGGCCGATCAACTGGCCCGGGCGGCGGCCGGGACGCTCAAACAATATGGGGACGACCTTATCGATCAACCGGGCGTTGAACGCCGCCTGCTGCTGGTCGAGCAGCTGTTGCAGGCGCGACAGGCGCTCGGATTTAACCTCTTCCGGGACCTGGTTGGCATGATCGGCAGCGGGCGTTCCGGGGCGGCTCGAATATTTGAAGGAAAAAGCCTGAGCGAATGTGATAGCGCGGACGAGATCCAGCGTTTCCTCAAAATCGGCGTCCGTTTCGCCGGGAAAGCCGACGATGAAATCCGAAGACAAGGCTATGTCTGGGCGGCGCTGGCGCACGCGGGCAATTACCTGCGCGTAATCGTCCGCCGTGTGTTTGCGGTTCATCGCCGCCAGAATGCGATCCGAGCCCGATTGAACGGGGAGATGCAAGAATGGCATCAGCTTGCCGGCTTCCCCGTGGGCATCAATCAAATCATCATTCATGTCGCGCGGATGACTGGTCATGTAGCGCAACCGCGCGATCGCCTCGATGCCAGTCAGATGGCGGATGAGATCGGCGAGAGAGTATGACCGCCCCTCGGGGCCGATGCCGTGATAGGCATTGACGTTCTGGCCAAGAAGCGTGAGTTCGCGTGCGCCTCGATCGGCAAGGCGGCGCGCTTCAGCCTCGATTTCGGCGACGGGCCTCGAAAATTCAACGCCTCGCGTATAGGGCACGACGCAGAACGTGCAAAACTTATCGCAGCCCTCTTGCACCGTCAAAAAGGCGCTCGGATTGCGCATCTGCGGCGCGCGCTCCGGCAAGCTCTTGAACTTATCTTCGCTTGGGAATTCCGTTTCGACAATGCGCTCGCCGTTGCGTTCCACGCGCTTTATGAGACCGGGCAGGCGATGATAGCTCTGCGGCCCGATGACGAGATCGACGGCGGGTTGGCGCGCGGTGATCTCGGCGCCTTCGGCCTGCGCCACGCATCCGGCAACGGCGACGATGGTACTTTTTCCGCTTTTTTGCCGCGCTTCCTTGATCTGGCGAATGCGGCCAAGATCCGAATAGACTTTTTCGGCGGCCTTCTCGCGGATATGGCACGTGTTGAGGATAACCAGATCGGCGGCGGCAATGTCGTCAGTTGGGGTGTAGCCGTCGCCCGCCAGCGCTTCCGCCATGCGCTCGCTGTCGTAGACGTTCATTTGACAGCCGAACGTTTTCACGAACACCGCTTTTTGCGGCGTTGTTGAAAAATTTTCAGTCCCGGTTGCAGGGTTTAAGGTCTTGTCTTGCAGCGTCACGCGCGATCCGTTCGAATTTCCGCTTTCGGGCGGGGAGGGGTGGGGTGGGATTCCGCATATCACACGGCGCACGGCTCATGTCCATTTTTCGCCGCCTGCGGCCCGGACAGACATCTTCTGCTTGCGCGCGTCGTCCCCGGGTTCAACCGGATCGATGACTTCGCCGGTTTTGCGGCCTCTCAGAATTGCATGCACCGCGCGCCGCACTTCCCGTTCGCTCTTTAAGGCGAGTTCCTTGCGATCGGCGAAAGCCTCAAGTGGAACGGGCGGGCCGATGCGAACCGTGACAGCAAGCGGTCCTGATTGCAGCACAGCCCAAGCGTGCGACTGCATTTTCATGTCGCCATACCAGCCGACGCGCGGTCGATCCGCGCGACCCAGAGATACGCCGTGAAGATGCGTGTAGACGATGGCCGCGGTTTGCACGACGGCGGGCCTTTGGCGCGCAACGCTTGGCTCAGTTCCCGGCAACACCGCGCCGAACAACGACGTTTTAAACGGCAAGACGCGATTGCCATCGCTTGAAGTACCTTCGGCGAACAGAACAATTGTGTCGCCCTGGTCCAAACGCTCCGTGATTTCGTTTGCCGCCTCGCCCGCCGACTGCCGGCGGTTGCGATCAACGAATACGCTGCGTTGCAGCCGCGCCAGGGACGAAACGAATGGCCAGCTGCCAACTTCTTTTTTAGCGACGAACGAGACCGGCGCCACGGACGAGAGCACAGGGATATCGAGCCAGGACGTGTGATTGCAAACGAGGAGAACCGGATGGTCCGCTGCAAGTTCGCCCTCGACCGTCACGTGGATACCCATGAGCCGGCAGGCTTGGCGATGGTACCAATGCGGAAAACGGCGCGCAGCTTTACCGGACGTTTTGAGCAGGATCGCCTGGACCGGCATCAACGGCACCGTCAACCCGAAAAATCCGGCGAGGATTGAAGTCGCGCGCAACTTGCTCATGGTCCGGTTTGGAACCCTCTCAACTGTCGCGAGCCGGTGGCTTCTTTTTCGAGACCGGAACGCCGTAGAGTTCGAGCCGGTGCCCGACCAGCTTAAATCCGAGTTCGCGGGCGATGCGGTCTTGAAGTGCCTCGATCTCTTCGTTGGAAAACTCGATCACCCGGCCGCTCTCGACATCGACAAGGTGATCGTGATGCTGCCTGGAGGCTTCCTCGTAGCGGCCGCGGCCGTGTCCAAAATCATGGCGCTCTAGAATTCCTTTTTCGGCGAAAAGTTTCAGCGTCCGGTAAACTGTCGATAGGGAGATCCCGGCATCGATCTGGTGGGCGCGGCGATGAACTTCTTCAACATCGGGATGATCGGTTGCGGCCGACAACACACGCGCAATTGTGCGCCGCTGGCCCGTCATGCGCAAGCCATACTCGGTGCAGCGCTCTTCGATGCGCGACGATGTTTGCATGCGTGTAGCGGGCATTATGTTTGCCGGTTCCGTTGCTCCTGCGATCGAGGCTTTATAGGCGCACGCACATGCCCCGTCCACCGGCTGTTAAACTTAAGCATCTGGATTCAGAGCGTTAGCACAAGTCTCAAGGCGTCCGACGCAGAACCGCCAGCGCGTTGATAGTAGGCCTTGCGCCGGCCCGCTTCCGTAAAGCCTAGCCGTGCGTATAACGCTTTGGCTGCGACGTTATCCTCCGCCACCTCGAGGAATAAGCGGGTTGCTTCTCCGCGCTTGGCCGCACGGATCAAACCTTCCACGAGTGTCTTGCCCAAGCCCGAGCGCTGCCAATCCGGCGCCACACCGATGGAGACAATTTCCGCTTCATCAGCGGCCAGCTGGCCAATGATGAACCCCTTGATGGATTTTGGGTCGCCCGCAACCGCGATCAAGGACGTAGAAGCGGGGTGCTCCAGCATTGTCTTGATGCTCGCCTGGTCCCAGGGCGGATCGAATAACATGGCATGCAGTTCGGCCAGTTCTTTCGCACGTTCCGGTGCCGCCCACAGCAAGCTTACATGTTTGACGTTGCGGAATGGTGTTACGTTCGATGTCATATCGAACTCCTAGAAACAAACGAATGCGCGGGAGGTTTGGCATCAGGAGGGCGGAGATAAAGCGGGTGGACAATGGCGGTTGGCTTTTGTTCCATGGCCCAAAACAGCATATCGAATGCATCAGGAAGGAGACTTGTCGCGCTGACGTGCACATCGAGCCCCTGATTAAGGGCCTCCGCTGCTACGGCCGCGGCGCCAGACCCTGCCAGCGCTGTAGAATTAGGCCCAAGCGACTGCGCTGCGTCTGCAATGGACAGCACGGCTGGCGGCCCAAGCGACCGCAAACTGTTGGGGCAAAAACGCTCGATATACACTTCCTCACGCCGGGCATCGGTTGCGATTGCGAGTTGGCGCGCACCAGATGATCTGGCGTCTGAGCTCATTGCCATGAGCTTCAAACTCGTGAGCGTGACGATGGGTGTGTTATTGAGCAATGCCAGCGCGCGTGCGGCGGCAACAGTTATCCGCGTGCCGGTGAACGTGCCGGGGCCTGTCGTGACAGCTATCAGATTGAGATCCGCGACAGTGAGTTTCGTTTCCGACAGCGCTGCTTCGATCATGGGCATCAGCCGTTCGGCGTGCCCGGTCGTCATGGCTTCAAACAGCGGACAGATAACCGGTGTCAGGCTGCGCAGGCCGCGGGCGGCCGCCACTGAGCAGGCAGCAAATGCTGTGTCGAATGCGAGAATGTTCATGCGGGGCCGAATTCTAAATGATCTGAGCCAACTCGTCGAAGGCAAAGCGTGGTGAACGGGGATAAATTTGAGAAGCGTCCCCATAACCTAAGTTGCAGAGGAAGTTCGATCTTGTCTCTGTTCCGGCGAAGAAGGCCTGATCCACAGCATTGTTGTCGAAACCGGACATCGGTCCGCAATCGAGCCCCAGCGCCCGGGCGGCAATTATGAGGTAGGCCCCCTGAAGGCTGCCGTTGCGGAAGGCCGTATCCTTAATTTTCTCATTTTGCCCCTTGAACCAGCTGGCCGCGTCGGCGTGTGGAAAGAGCTTGGGCAGGTGGTCGTAAAACCTGAGATCGGAGCCGATGATAGCGGTGACGGGGGCGGCCATCGTTTTCGCACGGTTGCCCGCGTCCAGCAGTGGACTGAGCTTCGCTTTGGCTTCAGCCGACTTTACGAAAATCACGCGCATGGGCGAACAGTTGGCGCTCGTTGGTCCCATTTTCACGACATCAATGAGACGTCGCAGAAGAGTTTCATCAACGTCTCTTGCCAGCCAGTTTGAATGCGTGCGCGCCGCGAGAAAGATCTGCGCGAGGGCATTGTCGTCGAGCGGCTTTCCTGAAGTGCCGGAATTTTGGTTTATGGATGATTGGGTCATTAATGGTTGGGGCATGGGCGATTGGGGCATGGGCAATTGGGGCATGGGTGCGACCTCCTGAAAATGTGTCCTCAAATGAGAAACCCCGAGGAATGCCCCGGGGTTTCATTATTTTTTGGCTCTCGGTCACAACCGCCTCAGACGGCCTGAACCGATTGGACATCGGGACAGAAATGCTTGAGCAAGTTTTCGATGCCGTTGCGCAAGGTCGCCGTCGAACTTGGGCATCCGGCGCAGGCGCCGCGCATATGCAGATAGACGACGCCCTCACGGAAGCCTGAGAAAATGATGTCGCCGCCATCCTGGGCAACGGCAGGTCTGACACGCGTCTCGATCAGTTCCTTGATAGTCGAGACCGTCTCCTCGTCAGCGGGATCGTAGGTGCCTGCATCGCCATCGTTGGCGCCGTCTTCAGCAGCAACGGGCTTGCCGGACACGTAATGTTCCATGATTGCGCCGAGCACCATGGGTTTCAGATGTTGCCACTCGATTTCGCCCTTCGTCACGGAAATGAAGTCCGAGCCAAGAAACACGCCTTTGACGCCATCGATGTCGAACAGCCGCGCAGCAAGCGGCGAGGCCAGCGCATCGCCCTTGGTGCGGAAATCGGCTGTGCCGTCGTTCAAAACCTTTTTGCCAGGCATGAACTTCAGGGTCGACGGATTAGGGGTGGCTTCGGTCTGTATAAACATGGCGCCTCTCGCGTGTTGGGCCTCTCGCGTTATGCACTGCGGGCTTAGCCCTTCGGACTGTGGGCTTAGCCTATAGCGTCGCCAGTTCGCAAACGCATCTAACCAATTAGAATCATTCTAACATAAGGAAAGCGGGCGCGTTTGTCGAGACAGGTTCGATCACAATCACGCCAATGCCTTGATTTCCTCCAGCGACAGTTTGCCCGGCACCACGGTTACGGGCACGGGAAAGCCGCCCGCCGCATTACCGGCCGCTAAGGACGAGACCAAGGGACCCGGGCCTTTATCGTCAATTGAAGCGCCGAGAACCAAAATTGCAATATCCTCGTCGTCGGCGATCAGTTTCAAGATTTCCTCCGCCGCATCACCCTCGCGGATGACCTCTTCAGACTGCACGGATTCGAAACCAGCGAGGTTCAGCTTGCGCCTGAACATGCGAAACAGCGCCTTGGCCTTGGTGGTTTCTTCTTCGAGCTGCTTTTGCCTGACGCCCATCCAGTGTTGATATTCGCCCGGCTCAATAATATAGAGCATGACGATTGAGCCGGAGGAACGCTGCACGCGCGACGCCGTGTAATACAGCGCACTTTCCACTTCCTGGCTCTCGTCAACGACGAGCAGGAACTTTCGGCTATGACCGGATTCAAATGATCGGCGGGGCTTCATCGCATCCATGCTGCCATCCCAGAGCCTTCACCGCAATCGAAGAGACATGTGGTCAAGAGCGCAAGAGACCCACGATGTCCTTGACATGATCCATAACCGGCTTGGCGATGGCGCGCGCCCGAGCCGAACCGTTCGCCAGTACCTTGTCGATTTCTAACGGGTCGGCCATCAGCCGCTGGGTCTCGCCGCCAATTTTTCCAAGCTTGTCAGTGGCCACCTCGGCAAGCGCCTTTTTGAAAACGGAGAACTGCTGGCCGCCGAAATCCTTGAGCACGCTGTCGACCGGCGTGTCGACGAGGGCCGCATAAATGCCAACGAGGTTTTCCGCCTCCGGGCGGCCCTCAAAGCCCTCTTTGTCGCTCGGGATGCCATCTGCGTCAGTTTTCGCTTTCTGGATCTTTCTGGCGATCGTGTCGGCATCATCGGTCAGATTAATGCGCGACAGGTCCGAGGGATCGGATTTAGACATCTTCTTGCTGCCGTCGCGCAAACTCATGACTCTTGCGGCAGGGCCCTGGATGACGGGATCGGGCTGGGGAAAGAAAATGCCGTCTGCAAATCCGGCAGCTTCGATTTCTTTGCGGAAATCGTTATTGAATTTCTGCGCGATGTCGCGCGCGAGTTCAAGATGCTGCTTTTGGTCTCCGCCAACGGGCACGTGCGTCGCACGATAGACGAGAATGTCGGCCGCCATCAGGTTTGGATACGCGTAAAGTCCGACGGACGCCTGCTCCTTGTCCTTTCCGGCCTTTTCCTTGAACTGGGTCATACGATTGAGCCAGCCGAGACGCGCGACGCAGTTGAAGATCCACGCGAGTTCGGCGTGCTCGACGACTTGAGACTGATTGAACAGAATGCTTTTCGCCGGATCGAGGCCGGCGGCGATGTAGGCAGCCGTGACCTGGCGGATGGAGTTGCGCAGTTCAGCCGGGTCCTGCCAAACTGTGATCGCGTGCAAATCGACGACGCAATAGATGCACTCGTGCGTCTCCTGCATCTTGATCCAATTGACCATGGCGCCGAGATAGTTGCCGAGATGCAGGCTTCCGGTCGGCTGCATGCCTGAAAAGACTCGCGGCGTGATCTTCATCGTTGTCCCAATCGTTGCATACGGCGCGGGTTATCGCCCGCCTCTTGGGGTGAGGCAAGGGCGAACATGGCTTAAGGCCGCGTGATCAACCAGAGCGGCGGCCAAAACGCTTCAGCTGTGCTGGCGTCATGACACCCGTTACCAGAATAAAAATCGCAAACGTCAGCAGACCGATAGAGACAAGCGTGGCGAGCGCGAGCGCCTCGACCAGAAATCCTTTCGACGCTTGCATATACGGCGCCAGCCAGCCTTGAGCCACGTACAGCACAGCTGCCATGGCAATGCTAGCCAACCCAATCATCGGCAAGTTGCGGCGCAAACGTTCATCGGCTTGAAACGCGCCGCGCGCCTTTAGGGTTGACCAGAGCATCCCCGCATTCAGCCACCCGCCAATTGATGTGGCGATGGCAATACCGAGCTGGGGCATCCATCCCCAACTTCGGAACAGAAAGAACAACGCGATCGACCCGAGCGTATTGGCGATGAGACTTATTGAGGCATAGCGCATGGGTGTCGCGGTATCCTCGCGCGCGAAGTAGGCCGGCGAGAACACTTTGATCAGCACAAAGGCTGGCAAGCCGAGTGCGAAGATGGCGAGTACAGCAGAGGTTGAAGCCGTATCCGCCGGCGTGAACGCGCCGCGCTCAAACAGTACCCGGACGATAGCCTCTGGCATGACGGCGATGGCAATCGCAGCTGGTATCGTCAGCATCATCGCGAATTCAAGGGAGCGGTTCTGGCTGTCCATGACCGCTTCCATATTGCCGGCGCGCAGGTGGCGCGACACGTCCGGCAACAGGACAACGCCGACCGCAATGCCGACGATGGCCAAGGGCAACTCGTAAATGCGATCGGCGTAATAGAGATGCGACACGGCACCTGCCTGCATCGACGCGATGACCGTACCGATCGCGATGTTGAGCTGCGTGACGCCGCCTGCAACGATGCCGGGAATCCCAAGCTTCCAGAGCCGGCGCAGATCGTCGGTCCAGCGCGGCCAACGCAGTTTCAAAGTCAGCCCTGCGCGCTTCATGCCCCACTGGAGCAGGAGGAGTTGCAAAATGCCGGCAACGAACACGCCCCAGGCTTGAATGATCCCGGCTTCCCGCCCTGCCGTATATCCGAGCCAGAGCGAAATAAGCGTCGCAACCATCATCGCAAGGTTGAGAAGGATCGAAACGGACGAGCTTTCGGCAAACCGGCCGACCGAATTCAAGGCGCCCGACATGAGCGCGACAAGCGACATGCAAAGGAGATAGGGCATCGTAATGCGCGTCAGCAGGACGGCCAGCTCGAATTTTTCCGGCGTCGCTTCGAACCCTGGTGCTAAGGCGTACATCAGAAACGGCATGGAAAGTTCGGCAACAATCGTCAGAATGAGCAGAATGAACACGAGGCCGGACATGGCGTCTTCAGCAAAAGTGCGTGCGGCTTCATGGCCTTCGCCTTCGATTTTTTTGGCAAAGATCGGCACGAATGCAGAGTTGAATGCGCCTTCGCCGAAGAGACGGCGGAACAGGTTGGGAAAACGGAACGCGACGACAAATGCATCTGCGACCCAACCGGTGCCGAGCGTTGCTGCAATCAAAACGTCGCGAATGAAGCCGAACACGCGGCTCAGCATCGTCAATCCGCCGACGGTGGCGAAGGATTTGTAGAGTTTCATGGGAGAAGTGAAGTAAAGCGCTTCGGTCCATCAAGCAAGGACGGGCACCAACTCGACCAGATTATTACGATTTCGCGTTGCCACCTGTCCGGTCACCCGCCAGCACCGTCGTCAGCCGTTCCCGGATTGTGATGTGCCGCGTCTCGCTGACAATCTTCTTCCCCGTCAAATCAGTGACATAAAACACGTCAACCGCCTTTTCGCCGAAGGTGGTGATGTGGGCCGACGTAATGTCGAGGGAGAGGTCCGAAAGGCTGCTCGTCAAATCATAGAGCAGACCCGGCCGGTCGCGCCCGGCGACTTCGATGACGGTCAGCCGCTCCGACAGTGAATTGTTGATGACGACTTCGGGCTCCACAGTAAAAGCCTCGACGCCGCGCACGCCGGAACGCTTCTTTTGCAGAAGCACCGCAAGACGCTCCTTCCCATCCAGCAGCCTGTCGATGGTGTCGCCGATGCGGTTAGCGCGGCGGATTTCATCGTCGTCGCTTGGAAACTCGCGGTTGAGCAAGAACCTATCGAGCGCAAATCCATCGCGCGTGGTCGTAATATGAGCGCCCGCGATGTTGGCGCCCGCCGCCGCACAGGTGCCCGCAAATAAGGCCAGCAAACGCGGATGGTTTGGCGCATAAACGGTAAGTTCCGTCACGGCCGTGAAGCTGTCTGTCTTGACGCTTGTGGCGAGCTGTTTGCCGGCACGCTCTGCGCTGAGCAACAACGCCGCGTGTTCTCCTTGCGTCGCCGTGTCCGTTCGCAGCCAATAGTTGGCATAGTGCCGGTCGATGAAATGTTGCACGTCGGCTTCAGGCCATTTGGCCAACAAGCTACGTAACGCATCCTGGGCTTCGGCGAGGCGTTCCTTGCGCCGGGTTTGTGTGTGTCCGCCCGTCACCAGCGGTTCGGTTTCGTAGTAGAGAGTGCGCAACAGCTGCCCCTTCCAGCCATTCCAGACGCCGGGACCGACGGCCCGGATATCGGCGATAGTAAGGAGGAAGAGAAGATTGAGCCGCTCTGGGCTTTGCACTCGGGCGGCGAAGTCCTGCGCGGTCTTCGGATCGGAGATGTCGCGCGATTGCGCAACGTTGCTCATGGTCAGGTGTTCTTCGATGAGCCAGGCGACGAGTTCCGTTTCGGCCGCCGTCAGGCCCAAACGCGGACACAGTTCCCTTGCAACGCGCGCGCCGACGATAGAATGATCTTCGGTGCGCCCCTTGCCGATATCATGAAGCAGTGCCGCCACAAAGAGCGCACGCCTGTTCTGGACCGACCTGATAATCGCTGTCGACAACGGTAACTCTGCTGCCGCATCGCCCTTCTCAACCTCAATGAGATTGCCGACGGTGCGCAACAAATGTTCGTCCACGGTGAAGTGGTGGTACATGTTGAATTGCATCATAGCGACCACGCGACCGAAATCAGGAATGAAACGGCCGAGCACGCCAGCCTCGTTCATGCGCCTCAGAACGCCTTCAGGGTCGCTAGACTGCGTCAGCAATTCGAGAAATATCCGGTTGGCTTCGACGTCGCACCTCAGCTTGTCGTCGATCAAGCGCAGCGAGTGACGCAGTTGGCGGATCGCGTTGGGATGCAGATATCCACCTGTGCTCTCGGCATGCGCGAAGAAGCGGATGAGATTGACGGGATCGCGCTTGAAGACATCGGCGTCCGAAACATTAAGCCGTTCGTTATCGACACGAAAATCCGTGCGCTGGCGCACTTGCCGGCGTCCGGCCCAGCCGATCGGTTTGAAAAACCGGCTGAGACTTGGTGACGCCTTGAGCTGCTGCATTTCCAGCGCGCCGCACAAAATTGTGGTGAGATCGCCGACCTCTTTAGCCACCAAGAAATAGTGCTTCATGAAGCGTTCGACCGCACGCATGCCGCCCCGTTCTGAATACTTAAGTGCGGCGGCCATCGCGGGCTGCAAATCAAATGAGACGACTTCTTCGGCGCGGCCGGTTAGGAAGTGCAGCATACAACGCACGCTCCACAGGAAGTCTTCGCACTTACCGAAGGTCTGTACTTCTTCGGGCGTGAAAATGCCGGCCTTCACGGCGGCTTGCCCCACTTCTTGGCCGAAGATGTACTTCGACAACCAGTGCAATGTATGCAGATCGCGCAACCCGCCCTTGCCATCTTTAACATTGGGCTCGACTTTGTAGCGGCTCTCGCCCGATCTGCGGATGCGCTCGTCGCGTTCGGCCATTTTAGCATCGATGAATTGGCGCGCCGTTCCTTTGATGGCGACAGACCGGAAGCGGTCTTCGAATTCAGCGAAGAGCTGGCGGTCTCCGTGGACAAGACGTGCGTCAAGTAATGCCGTGCGAATAGTAATGTCTGCAGTGCCGAGCTTGACGCATTGATCAACGGTGCGCGTCGCGTGACCAACTTTAAAGCCGAGATCCCACAGCAGATAAAGCATGTACTCTGCGACGCTTTCGCCCCAGGGCGTTTGCTTGTACGGGAGAAGAAACAGCAGATCGATATCAGAACCAGGCGCGAGAAGTCCGCGGCCGTATCCCCCTGTGGCAACGACGGACATGCGCTCGGCATCCGACGGGTTCGTTGCCCGGTACACGTGAGTCACTGCATAGTCGAAGATTAGCCGTATCAGTTCGTCTTGAAAGCGCGACAGCGCGGCAGCACAATTGCGGCCTTTGCCAGTGGCCTCCAACTGCTCGCGCGCGGCGTTTCGTGCGTGCTTGACCAAGGCTTTCAAGCGCTCAACGACCGCCAGTCTTGGATCTGCGCGATCATTGTAAAAGCCGGTCAGCTCATCGCGCAAAAGCTGTGGATCGAAGTAAGGCGAATGCTTCAGCATGGTGGCAGACTACCGCTTTTTCTGACGCAGGGTCTCTGCTAGTTTTTTGAGTTCGTAAAGTTTTTCCAGCGCCGCCTTCGGCGTCAGTTCGTCGGGGCGCACTGTTTCAAGCAACTTTTCCAACGCGGACGTGTCCGGCTGGCTCGGTCCGCTTTTGGGACGAACGGCGGCAAAGAGCGGGAGTTCATCAAGTGCCGCCTCTTTTTCGCGCGGACGGCGGTCGCCCTTTTCGAGGAGTGCCAGGACTTCACCGGCCCGGCTGACGACGGTTTGCGGAAGTCCTGCAAGCTTAGCGACTTGAATACCGTATGACCTGTTGGCCGCGCCCGCTTTCACCTTGTGAAGAAAAACAATCTCGTCATGCCATTCGGCGACATCCATTGACACGTTGGCGATGCCAGTCAGCCGTCGGGCGAGTGCCGTCAACTCATGATAGTGGGTTGCGAAAAGGCACCGGGCTTTCGTCACTCCGTGCAGATATTCAACCGTGGCCCATGCGATCGACAGACCGTCGAACGTTGCTGTGCCACGCCCGATTTCATCGAGAATGACTAGAGAACGATTTGTCGCTTGATGCAGGATCGCTGCGGTCTCGACCATTTCGACCATGAAGGTTGAGCGGCCGCGCGCGAGATCGTCCGAAGCGCCGACGCGCGAAAACAGCCGGTCGACAATCCCAATGTGGGCGGATTTTGCCGGCACATAAGAGCCGATCTGGGCCAACACTGTGATCAATGCGTTCTGGCGCAAGAACGTCGACTTGCCGGCCATGTTCGGTCCTGTGACAAGCCAAATGCGCGCGTCCGGCATTTCATCAAATCCGGGCGGGGATGCGGGACCGGCGCGGCTCAGAAGGCAGTCGTTCTCGATAAATGCGCTTGCCTGCGATTTCGCTAACGCCTGTTCGACGACCGAATGGCGGCCGCCGCGAATATCGAACGTTTCAGAGGCGTCGATCACTGGGCGAACGTAGTTCTGCTCAAGCGCCAAAACCGCAAGACCGGCGTAAACATCGAGTGCGGCAAGGGCTGACGCGACCCGGCCGAGCGCTTGGTCTTGTTCTAAAATCGTGCGCGCCAAATCGTTGAAGATATCCTGCTCGAGGTTGAGGGCCCGTTCGGTCGCGGACGCGATTTTGCCTTCGATCCCGATCAGTTCGGTGGTCGTGAAACGCACCGCATTGGCCATCGTCTGGCGATGGCGGAAATTTTCGTTAAGCGGCGCGCACAGCAGCGGCTTGGCGTTGAGTTGGGTGACTTCTATGAAGTAACCCAAGATATTGTTGTGGCGGACTTTGAGTGTTTTGACACCTGTCTCGTCGATATAGCGCGTTTCGAGAGCTGCCATCACCGTGCGGCTGTCATCACGCAGCCGGCGCGCTTCATCCAAATCTTTGTTGTATCCGGCTTTGATGAACCCGCCATCGCGGCGCAGATGCGGAAGCTCATTGCCGAGAGCCGTATTGAGTGCCTGATCAAGCGACGGTTCGACGCCAGAAAGCTGCTTCGCGATGTCATCCAGCGCGCCTGGCAGGCCGAACCCATCGGACGATTGTTTGAGTGTTGTGCAGCAAACGGCCGCTGCACCCAGTGCATCACGCACGGCGCCGAGGTCGCGCGGGCCGCCGCGGCCAAATGCAAGCCGGGTGATGGCGCGTGCCATGTCGGGCGCGGCGCGTAGGGCGTCCCGCACGTCTTCAATGAGGCGAGGCCGCTCTGCAAAAAAGCTGGCAGCATCCAAGCGGGCCTCGATCACGTCCACATTTGCCAAAGGACTTGCAAGGCGAGCTTGCAATTCACGCGCGCCTGCGCCCGTAACCGTCCGGTCGATTGCGGCCAACAAGCTTCCGGCCTTGTCGCCCGATGAAGAGCGAACCAGTTCTAGGCTGGCACGGCTGGCGGCGTCGATTGTCAGAATGGAATCGGAGCCTGTTTTCTTCGGCGCCCGTAGCAGGGGTTTGCGCCCCATTTGTGTGAGATCGATATACTTGAGCACGGCGCCTGCTGCCGCGAGTTCCGCGCGTGAGAACGTGCCGAAGGCGCCAAGTTCTTTGACGCCAAGGCGTGCTTTCAAATCGCGTTCGCCTGATAAGCTGTCGAAATAGTTCGATGGAACGGGCGTCGGCTTGGCGCCTGCGATGTCGATCCAGCGGCGCATGGTATCGTCACTCAGGAGAGCATCGGTGGCGAGGATTTCGCCTGGCGCCAGGCGCACAAGTTCGCCCGCGAGATCCGGGCCCATCACCTCGCCGATTTCGCACTCGCCGGTTGAAATGTCGATCGATGCCAACGCCAACGCCGCGCCTAGCGACAGTGCGGAGCCGGCCGCTTCACCGTGCCGGAAGATGGCCGTCAGATAGTTGCGCGCCTTTGCATCGAGCAGCGCGTCTTCCGTCAATGTACCGGGCGTGACGAGCCGCACAACGTCGCGTTTGACAACGGCCTTGGCCCCGCGCTTACGCGCTTCGGCGGGATCTTCGAGTTGTTCGCACACTGCTACGCGGTAGCCTTGGCGAATCAACCGCTGCAGATATTCGTCGGCGCGGTGGACCGGCACACCGCACATCGGAATATCCGATCCTGCGTGCTTGCCGCGTTTGGTGAGAACAATACCAAGCGCTTGCGACGCCACCGCCGCGTCCTCAAAAAACAATTCGTAAAAATCGCCCATGCGATACCAGAGCAGACTGTCTGGATTGGCCGCCTTGATTTCAAGGTACTGCGCCATGGAGGGCGTGGCGTCGATGGACGCGATACGCGATTCGCCCAGGTCCGGCGGCGCGGGCTTGTCCCGGCCATTGGGTGCGGGCTGGCCCACACCACCAACTTCAGTCTCTGGTGGGCGCCGTTTCGACATGGCCTTTTGTATTCAATTCCCAATATTCGCGTTCGCGCAACCGGGCGGAACTGTTGAAGAGACAACGCGAGGATATGCTGCTGTTCGCATGCCTGATACTACCAAACCCCAGTCAATGCATAGGTTGTGCAGAAACGCACCACAATCTAGAGTGCGGTGCCACCGGGTTCCGTTTGTCCGCACGTCGGGTACGGTCCCGCGAAGCCCGCCACATTCAACGATTTCAACGGTTGATGCCACATGGCCACACAATTCCGTGCCGCGCGATTCACGGCCCAAGAAGCATTGCAGTTTCACGCCGGCGGCAAGCCCGGCAAACTCGAAATCACCCCGACCAAACCGCTCGCCACCCAGCGCGACCTGGCGCTCGCCTATTCGCCGGGCGTGGCGGTCCCTGTACAAGCCATCGCGCACAACCCTGCCGACGTTTATGCCTACACCAACAAGGGCAATCTCGTTGCCGTTGTCTCGAACGGTACGGCGATCCTGGGCCTCGGCAATCTTGGCGCGCTTGCTTCGAAACCCGTGATGGAAGGCAAGGCGGCACTGTTCAAACGCTTTGCCGACATCGACTCGATCGATCTCCTGGTCGATACAGAAGATGTCGAAGCGTTCATCAATTCGGTGCGTTATCTTGGGCCATCGTTCGGCGGCATCAACCTCGAAGACATCAAGGCGCCGGACTGCTTCATCATCGAAGAGCGGCTAAAGGCGCTGCTCGATATTCCCGTGTTCCACGACGATCAGCATGGCACGGCGATTGTGGTCGCGGCCGGCGTTCTCAACGGCTTGAAAGTTGTTGGCAAAGATATCGCCAAGGTAAAGCTCGTGTGCGCCGGAGCGGGCGCTGCAGCACTTGCGTGCCTCAATCTGCTCTTGAAGATCGGTCTCAAGCGCGAAAACGTCTTCGTCTCCGATATCGAGGGCGTGGTCTATGAAGGCCGCACAAAACTGATGGATCCCTACAAGGCCCCATTTGCGCAGAAGACCAAGGCGCGCCACTTGGCTGATGTCATGAAAGGCGCTGATATTTTTCTCGGGCTTTCGGCCGCTGGCGTCGTGTCGCGCGACATGGTCGTCTCAATGGCGGAAAAACCGCTCATTTTCGCGATGGCCAATCCCGATCCCGAGATCAGCCCCGACGACGTGCACGCCGTGCGCCCCGACGCTATTATGGCGACAGGGCGTTCCGACTACCCCAACCAGATCAACAACGTTCTGTGCTTTCCGTTTATCTTCCGGGGCGCACTCGACGTTCAGGCGACGACCATCAACGACGCGATGAAAATCGCGGCGGCCGAAGCCATTGCCGAACTCGCGCGCGCTGAAGTGCCCGATCAAGTGATGGCCGCCTTCCACGGCGAACGTCCCATGTTCGGTCCGGGCTATATTATTCCGGCACCTTTCGATCCAAGGCTCATGTCGCACGTGCCCGCTGCCGTTGCCAAAGCCGCAATGGATTCAGGCGTCGCGCGCAAGCCCATCGTCGATCTCGATGCCTATGTCGCGCGGCTGAAAGGCCGGCTTGACCCAATCGTTGGTTGGCTACAATCGACGTTTGATAAAGTGAGACGCGAGCCAAAGCGCGTCGTTTTTACGGAAGGCGAAGATCAGGCTGTCATCCGCGCCGCAAATTCATTCTTCAATCAAGGCTTCGGCCAGCCGATATTAATTGGCACGCGCGAAGTCGTGACAGAACGCTTCCGCGAACTGGGCGTGCCGCTGAAAAGCGATTTCGAACTTGTCGATACGCGCACATCACCACATATCGAAGAATTCACGGAATTTCTCTACGCGCGCCTTCAGCGCCGCGGTTATTTGAAACGCGATTGCCAGCGGCTTGTTGCCAATGAGCGAAATGTGTTTGGCGCTCTCATGGTCGTGCACGGCTATGCCGACGCCATGGTCTCAGGCGTGACGCGCAACTGGACCAGCGTTTATCGCGACGTGCATCGTGTCCTTGATGAAAAGCCCGGCCGGCACGTCATTGGCGTGTCGCTAGCGCTGTGCCGCGGCCGTGCGGTCATCATCGCCGATACCAGCATTCACGACATGCCGACCGCCGAACAACTCGCCAATATTGCCACAGAAGCGGCGCTTGCCGCCCGCAATCTTGGCATCGAACCGCGCGTCGCCTTGCTCGCCTATTCGACATTCGGGCAACCGCGCGGCGAACGCTCCGATCAGGTGCGCGAAGCCGTAAAAATTCTCGATGAGCGCCAGGTTGATTTCGAGTACGACGGCGATATGGCGGCCGACGTTGCGCTGAACAAAGCTCTGATGGGGCATTATCCGTTTTGCCGTCTGTCGGACACAGCCAATGTCCTCGTGATGCCGGCATTCCACGCGGCTTCTATTTCGACAAAGATGCTGAAAGAGCTTGGCGGCGCCACCATTATTGGGCCGATGATCGTTGGCCTTTCGCATTCGGTGCAAATCTGTTCGTTCGGCGCGACCGACGCCGACGTCGTCAACATGGCGGCACTGGCGGCATATGGCGCGGGGCGGGTGTGAGGTTGCTTAACCGGGAAATCCGAAGCGCGTTGTCAGATTCACCGGCGTTAAGGACGATTGTCTGTTGAGCGCAACGCTCCTTCGTGGTAGATTGTCTATAGTGCCGAGAGTGGCATACGAGGAACCGGTTCGGGAAAGCGAGCCTGTTTTTTTGTGGGTGGTGTGGCTGGGGGATGTTGAGCCGGGAGCGACAGTGAAGAAAATCACACGACAAGCGAATCAACTATCCACGGCTCGACATTTTTCTCCGCACCATAACAAATTAGATCAGCTCTCTGATTTGTTGGCAATTTCAATTTCGGAACGTAGAATGATCGCGGGTCGCAATTGCTCAGCTCTATAGAAAACAACTGATTGATATAAGCGGGCAGCGTACCAGCTCCGTTAAACAAGCGGAACGGTCCAAAACGCACCGCGAACAAAACAATATTGGCCGAGACCGCCAAGATGCAATTCTGCAGTGTCGCTTCTGAGAAATGGGTCGCCTTGTCGTGCTTAGTTTTATTGTAGGCGTCATACCAAACCAAGGATTTTGTTGGATTTGAAGAAGACCAATTTCCAAAAGGAAGCATGGGAGGCAGTGCGGAGTATCGCGGCAACGAAACTTCGTACTCTTCCAACCGGAGGGCGTGGATAAGCTTCGCGTAATCGTTGGTAGTAAATCCCCTAACAGGCGGCGTCTTGTCGGCCATCTTTAGAAATGATCCCCAAGAGTTTTCTACTTCAGTGCACGCCAAGATCAGCAATTCCCGTGATTTATGACTATGCACTGCCAGCGAGCCTGTAGCCGGCTCAATGAAGTGGAGCAATTCATCAAGCCGTTGCACGAGGAGAAGCAGGGACTGTTCGGCAAGTCTGAGTTCCACAGTTGTCCCGTCAAGTCCTTGCAGTACTTCGTTGTCGTAATAGAGTGCGGGTCTCCATACGGACTTGGTCGAGTGTCCGGGTGTGGACTTTAGTTCCACTACGTCTTCCGCACCGAAGGTACGCACCACCCAATCTTGCAATGTACCCGACTTAGCCTCGGTGCATGTCAAGCCAATGGAAACCACCCATAGGCCTCGATCTCGTCCAAAGAGATGAACGAAATGGGTATCTGTTTCATAGGCAAGCCCTCGAGGGTGCTCGTCATGAATGGGCAACCATACCGGAATTGTGTGTTTTGTTACTCGGTATGCGAGTGCGGCCATGATCCTACGGCGGTTCAGCGGAACCCGACAGTTGAAGTAATGCAAGTTATCAGATCGTATCGAAAAAACCGACGGAAACGGCCGCTTTTCAACATGCATTCGCTTCGGCTATTGACCCTCAGCACGCCGCCCCCCTCACGCATCAACGGCGATGCGGCTCTTGGTTTCTTCGGGCTGGCCGTAGTGACCGAAGTACTTGGGATCGATATTTTCGACAGGCAGCATGATGAGCACGTCTGTCGTGCCGAATTGCCGGTCGATCACTGCGCCGTCGCCGACTGTCGCGCCAAGACGCAAGTAGGCTTTGATGAGCGGCGGCATGACCTTGAGCGCCGCTTTTGCATCGATTTTGTCTTTCGATAGCCGGTCCATCGATACGTGCAGGGAGCCATGCGCGCGGCAGCGCCATTCGGGCGGAGAGAGAGCGTGATGATGCAGGAAACTCAATGCCATCGCGTGCTCGTTAGGATCTGTGCCTTCGAAGCTCGCACACCCGAGCATGACGTCAATCTTGTGCTCGCGCACGTATGTCCACAGGCCGTGCCACAGAAGCTCGACCGACCTCTTATTCCGATATGGCGCCAGCACACACGAGCGGCCGAGTTCCATAAACCGGTAGCGGGGCGAGCGCGCATTGAGCAATGGCTTGATGTCGTATTCGCCAGCCGTGTAAAAGCCGAGCGAGCGTTCCGCAACGTCCTGACGGAGAACCCGATAGGTGCCGACGACGAGCGGCATCGGCCGCCGCGTCCCATGTGACTGTCCATCGGTCTTGCTGAGATCGACGACCAACAGGTGGTCGCAGATCGCGTCATAGGCGTCTTCATCGCGGCGGCGGAATTGTGCGAGCCGGCTCGGCACAGCCGACATCTCTTCGTAGAAAACTTGATAGCGCAGCCGCTGTGCGAGTTTAATCTCCGCACGCGTTCTAGCTAAACGCACTTCGAGGTCACCGATACGGCCATAAATCTTGGGTTCCAGACGGCGCGTGAAACCCGCAATGCCAGACGTTTTGTCCTTGATTGCTCTCAGTGCCGCAAGACTCTTGGGGAAGGCCTTGAAGGTTTCAAGTGTGCCTCGCTGCACTCTTTCCGGCCTGAAATCCTGCATATCGCGATCGACCCCGCTTGCGCCCGACTGCATTATCTATAGGGGGCTCGCTAGCATGATTCCATGACAGTTTTTCGATTGTCCAAGCGTTACCTGAGGGGTCTAGGCGTCTGGGGCCGCCGGCAGTGTCTTCTGTTCCGGTCGATTAGTCCCGACCCAGCGGTCGAGCAGGGACTTAAGATCGGCCGCGTCGAAAGGTTTGGCCAAGTAGTCATCCATGCCGGCCGCGAGGCATCGTTGCCGGTCTTCGGCGAAGGCGTTGGCGGTCAATGCGATAATCGGGGGCCGTTTTGGAGCGTCCTCGGACCCGCTGGAAGCGTGCACTTGTGACTCCCCAAAAAGGCGGCAAATCTCGCGCGCCGCTTCCATGCCATCGAGACCCGGCATGAACACATCCATCAAGATGAGATCGATGGGCGTGCCCCCGGTCCGCAACATTTCTTTGACGGCCGATACAGCTTCGGCACCTGTACCAACAACGGCGGGCTGGCATCCAGCCTTCTCCACGACACGGCGCGCCAAAAGTGCGTTGATCTCGTTGTCTTCGGCGATGAGTATGCGCGGGAGTCTCCTGACATCAGCTGACACTGCTAGCCTACGCGCTGCAGGGCCATCCTCGTTTGATACGAGAGCGGGAGAATGAGAGCCCAAAAGCAGGTCCTCGCCAATCACGCGGTCGAGATAGAGGCGCACCGTAAAGGTTGCGCCGAGTCCGGGCGCGCCTACAGCGGTGATATCTCCACCCATGGCGCGGGCCAAGCGCTTGGAGATGGCGAGACCAAGTCCGGTACCGCCCTGGCGGCGGGAAATGACTGCGTCGGCCTGCTCAAACTCATCGAACAGTTTTTTCATGTCGCTGGCGGCGAGTCCAATACCTGTATCCGCGACCTTGATCGCAATGTTGGGCGCCCCCGTCGTGCTGCCGTTCTCGAGCGGGGTTACTGCGATACGAACATGACCCGTGTCGGTAAATTTCACGGCATTTGACAAAAGATTGAGTACGATCTGGCGTACCCGAAACTCATCGCCGGAAAAGGTTTCTGGAAGATCGGGCGCAAACGACCATTTCAGTTCGAGGCCCTTATCGCGCGCACGCGGCGCCAGAAGCTCGATTGCACCCATCACGCAATTGCGCAGATCAAACGGCGCTTGCACCAGCTCCATCTTGCCAGCTTCAATCTTGGAGAAATCTAGGATCTCATCAATCAGAGCCAGAAGTGCGCGCGCCGATTTGTCGATCGCGGCGCGATAGGTGTGCTGCTCGGAAGTTTGAGACGTATCGGCGAGCAAGCTCGTCATCCCGAGGATGCCGTTCATCGGGGTGCGGATTTCGTGGCTCATTGCGGCCAGAAAACGCGACTTCGCCCGGTTCGCCGATTGGGCCTGATCGCGGGCTTCGGTCAGAAGCGCTTCGGCTTCCCGTTCAGCCGACACGTCGCGGCCGATCGACTGAACTTCGTGCCCCGAGGCCGAGTGAACGAGCTGCTCTTCCCATGAGATCCAGCGCGGGCCGCGTTGCGTTTGAACCAGCTCTTCGTAGCAACGGCGCTGATTGAATTTGATTGAGAGCGGCGCATGAACCTGACCATCCAGCACATTGGGCTGGAATTTCTTGCCTATCACTTCTGTAAGCGCAACGCCGAAAGCGCTGCAGAATGCCTTGTTGACGAAAACATAACGGCCGCGCTCGTCACGGCGCGAAATCATAACGTCCTGAGTATCGAGCAAGTCGCGGTAACGCGCTTCGTTTTCGCTCAGAACCCACTGCGCGTCATTGAGTTGCTCAATGCGGCTCTCAATCGACTCGCCTTGCATTTGCGAAAACCGGCGGGCCGCTTCCTTAGGTTCACTTGTAGCGTTAAGCGCGACATGAACGGCAACGAGACTGAAAAATGCGCCAACCAGCAGGGCGGCGCCTGGCCAAACAGTCGCATGGTCAGACATGACAAGACCAGACATGGCAAGCCCTGCCGCGATCGTGATCAGACTGGCGATCGCCAGAAAGCGCGCCATGGTTTTCCTGAACTCGGCCGTGCCCATTGCCATCAGCCGCGAGGAACCACGCACCGCCAAGTCGTCAGCGTGCTGCACAGTCTTTTCTTGTGCAGCTTGCTGCACAGTCTTTTCGTGTATTTTGAGATTTTCGCTCAACGCCTGCACCACAGAGTTCATGTACGTGTCCACGTACGCCTGAGGTGTTTTACAAACCCTGAACCAGCATGGTTAACTGTGCCAAAAGGGTTTTATTGGCTGCACAAGGGGCCAGCATAGTTAAGACAGAGACACTAAAAGTCTGGCTGTGGCGCGCGTGGCCGCACGGGTGCGTCGGCGTCGTCAAGAGGCCGGGCCGCGTCCGCGATCAGCAGCGGCACACCACTTTTGATGGGAAACGCAAGTCCTGCAGCACGGCTGATCAATTCCTGTTTCACGGCATCGTATTCAAGTCTCGTCTTGGTGAGCGGGCACACAAGCAACTCCAGCAGCCTCGAATCGACGGCGTGTAACGGCGTTTTTTCCGGCGCAATATTCGACATGGCCTCAAACCTCTATTGAAGAGTTGTGCCGCTGCTGCCGTTGGACGCGAGTTCGATCTCGGCCAGTGCCACAAGAACTTCAGCCCGCGTCTTGAGGTCGGCCGCTTCGAGCAAGGCTTGCTTTTCCTCCGGCCCATACGGACACATGACCGAAAGCGCGTTGATCAGATATTCGTTCGAAGCTCTCTGGATCGCAGCCCAATCGGTCTTGAGTGCGTTGGCCTCAAGATAACTTTTCAGCACGCGCAACAAGTTTGGGCGATCAACCGATTCTTCGCCAAGGCCCGTCGTTAAATCCGGCGCGAAGCGATCATAACTTGCACTCATAACGCGATAGGGTTTGCCGGTCACTGCCTCGTCGATGACGTCGAAGCGCATAAGTCCGGTGAGTGTGATGACATAACGGCCATCGTCCAGCTCCTGGTACGATGTGAGGCGCCCGGCACATCCGACGCGATGCAGACCAAACGATTTGCCCGTGGGGCTCTCGCCGCTTTCCTCGTCTTCGGTCCGTGACGGTTGAAGAATTCCGAGCACCCGATCGCCCGACATGACGTCGTCGATCATAGTCAGGTAGCGTGGCTCGAAGATATTGAGCGGCAAGGTGGCTCGCGGCAACAAAATGGCGCCTCTCAGGGGGAACACCGCAATCCTCGGAGGAAGGTCGGCTGGCCTGCGATAGCGTTGTGCAAGTCCCACGAGGTCACGTCTCCTTGTACTCGATGCAGCACCGGCCGGTCGTCTTGTTGCGCCGGCTAGCTGAACAACAGTGACGATAACCGGCGGCGTCCTTCGCCAACCAGCGGTTCCTTAGAACCCCAGGCTTCAAAAAACTGCAGCAATTGCTTGCGCGCTGCCTCTTCATTCCATTTGCGATCACGGCGCACGATTTCCAAGAGGTGCTCTAGAGCTTCGGCCTTTTCTCCAGCCCCTGCAAGGCCAACAGCTAAATCATAACGCGCTTGATGGTCTGACGGATCGGCGTTCAGCCGCATTTCAAACCCGGACATATCGCCAACGCTTGCCGCTTTCTCCGCCAAGTCCAATGCCGCATTCACAGCCTCAATCGTAGGGACGCCACGCTTGTCCGGGGGAATAAGCGAAATGGTTTGACGGGCGCGTTCATGATCGCCGGTAATGAGGTAGCACCGCGCAAGCCCGGCAAGGGCTGCCACGTTCTCGCGATCCTCCTGCAAAATGGCCGCATAAATCTCGGCGGCACCCTGAAGATCGCCTTCATCGATTAATTCGGCGGCAGAATTCAGAACCGCTTCGATATCGCTGGCTTCTTCAGCCCCCACAAGGCGTTCGACAAATGCGCGAACTTCGCTCTCCGATTGCGCTCCAACAAAACCATCCATCGGCCGGCCGTCGCGAAAAGCGTAAACTGTCGGCATCGATTGGATGCGCAATTGCGCGGCGACGGCTTGGTTGGAATCAACGTCGATTTTGACGAGACGAACCTTGCCAGCGTAGGCCCGTACGACGCGCTCGAGAATCGGGGTCAATTGCTTGCAGGGACCGCACCACGCCGCCCAGAAGTCGACGATGATGGGAACGTCTTTTGACGCCTCGATAACGTCTTTTCCAAAACTGGCTGTCGTACCGTCTTTGATGATATCGCCGTCACCTGGATCTACCGGTGGGCTTCTGCGAGTCCCGAAGTCCATCAAATGCGTGTCCTTACTTGCTTCATCCGGTTCATGGAGCTAGTTGCTCGCAAGTCCGAGTGTCTCTAGTCCAAGTGTTTTGGGCTCATGGCCGCTCGCACGAATGAACCGCAAAAGGTCGGCCATTGCAATGTTCGTCGTCGCGGTGTTCTCGAGGGGATGACAGTTCACGCTGTCGTGCGCGGCCAGTTCCTGATCCAGAATGACACGAACGCGGCGCTTTTGATCGTTGATGATGGCAAAGGCCGTAACAGATCCCGGCGTGACGCCCAGCGCATCCATCAAGATTTCAGGCTTGCCGAATGATAGTCGGCCCGTACCCAGCTTGCCAGCCAAGAGCTTCAAATCCACTTTTGTTGAGCTTTTAGCCACGACGAGCAGAAGCGTTCCTTCCTCGTCTTTGAGGAACAGGTTCTTCGTGTGAGCGCCAGGCAACGGAATTTCAATTGTGCTGCTTTCGGCGACCGTGTGGGCGGCGGGATGATCCACTGTCGTTGTGGCAATTCCCATCGCGGCCAGATGCTCCAGGAGCGCGGCGCGGTTGAGCGGTTTTGTGTTCAAAGTATCCTCGGCAACTATCTTGGCAATTTGGCCGGTCGGTGGACCATCTTGGGGCTTAAACCGTTTGTATCCCAGCGATACAAGAGGCTTTTAGAGGGCTCTTGCAAAGCCTAGTCACATGCGCCATA
>JANOKW010000026.1:0-2774 GCA_031419475.1 Hyphomicrobium sp.
TTGAAATCAAACTTGTCGGCACCCGAGCCGCCAGTCAAAATGTCCCGGCCCGCGCCCCCCAACAAATAGTCGTTGCCGGCCCGGCCATCTATGGAATTGCCGCCCTTGTTACCGTAAATGACGTTTGCCACATCGTTGCCGGTGCCACGAATGCTGGCGGCGCCGAGCAGGCCGAGACGAACCGCGCCCGCACCAAGTGTCGTCGAGACCGACGAAAGGATTTCATTGGTATCGACTAGGTCGACTTTAGCGTTTTGATATCCTGCGGCGATTGTGACGCAAACTTTGCTGGCGAGACTGCCACCCGAGAATGTCACGCCCACCGTGCCACCCGCGAACTTCGCTGCAAAACCGCCGGCCGCCCCCGTGGCGTCGCTGCCCCCGGTGGAAAGCGACATAGCGATGCCTGAGCGGGCTTCGCCGATATCGTAGAAATTGTCCCCGTCTTTGTCGGTGATGGCCACGCCCGTAACGAAAAAGCTCGATCCGGACGTCGCAAAATTCTCAGTCGCCATCACAGCATTGTAGGTCGTGGCCCCCGATTTGAACGGGCCGGAAGTGATACCCGTCCCAAGCTCGCGGAAATCGCCCTCAAGTATGTTTACGCGATGACCGGGGCTGAGGAACAGATTGCGGTGCAGATCGTTGGTGTAGCTCAGCAGGTTGGCGGTTCCCGTGGTCCCGCTCCAGGCGATGTTCTCGCCCCAGGTCCACGAGCCCGTAAACGCATAACCGGCAGACCCCATGCGGTCGCCAGGATCAGTCCCACCCCCGCCCGTATGCGAAAAAATATCTGTATTGATCATCCACTAGCTATGGGCTCGGGCCGAATTCACGAGGAGTTCGTTAGGTGCGAGCGCCTGTTTTGTAGTGGCCGTCAGTGAGCCGGCGGCAAGCCCATTATTCAGGGCAATACCGTAACGCGCGGCCTCCCCAGCAGGGTCGAGACGCGCACGGTTCACAAGTTCCAGGAGGAGCTGTTCGTAGACGGTCAAAGCAGCCATCAATTTCTTTCCTAATTGCCCGAAGACGATCAAAATCAGCGCTGAGGGTGCGCGGATAGAATGAGAGAACAGCTGAATTTATTGGTCGTATTGTATCGATCCGCCCCGAAGCCGGACCGTTTGCTCAATCGCGGGTTAAGGCTCATCCCAATCTGAGACGTTCTTCGCCTAAAACTAAGTCCGGCCAGCAGGCGACAAGGCCCGGAACTTGAGCTATAGCCGTCGCAATGCGTGTCATCACATCAACATCTGAACTCGAAACGTTCTGTAGATCTCTCGCCGTAGCCGACTACGTCACTGTCGACACGGAGTTTCTGCGCGAACAGACCTATTGGCCACAACTCTGTCTCATCCAGCTCGCTGGGGAGTCGGGAGAAGGGATTATCGATCCATTGGCCGAAGGGCTCGACTTGGGGCCGTTCTTCACACTCATGGCGGACGCTAGCGTCGTGAAAGTCTTCCACGCGGCACGCCAGGACATCGAAATCGCTTATGCGAAAACAGGTGCGGTCCCTACCCCCATTTTCGATACACAGGTTGCAGCTATGGTCTGCGGCTTCGGCGAGAGCATCAGCTACGTCAACCTCGTCAAGAAGATCACTGGCGCAGACATTGACAAGTCCTCCCGCTTTACGGACTGGAGCCGGCGCCCACTGAGCGAGAAGCAGCTTGTATACGCTCTCGGCGACGTCACTCATCTGCGCGACGTCTATCTCTCGCTGCGGCGCGAAATCGACGATAGCGCGCGCATGTCGTGGCTCGCCGAGGAAATGTCGCTGCTGTCGGATCCGCAAACCTACGACGCCGACCCCGAGCGCGCCTGGCACCGCTTGAAGCTGCGCGTCAAGGGCAAAAAATCTTTAGCCGTTCTGATTGAGCTTGCGGCATGGCGCGAGCGTCTCGCGCAGGCCCAGGATGTGCCGCGCGGGCGCATTTTGCGCGACGAAGCGCTGTACGATATCGCCAACCAGATGCCCGTCACGACCGAAGCCATCGGCCAACTTCGCACTTTGTCCGATGGGTTTGGCAGATCGAACCGGGCCCGTGACATCGTCGATACCGTCAATCGCGGACTGCAGCGCGATATGAAATTGCTGCCGAAGCTGGAGCGTAACGATCCCCTTTCGGCACAGGCGACGGCGACATTGGAGCTGTTGAAAGTACTGCTGCGCTCAGCCGCGGCTGAACATCGCGTTGCCCCGCGCCTTATCGCAGACTCGGAAGACCTCGAACGGCTGGCAACGGAAGCTGATCCCGATATCCCAGCGCTCAAAGGCTGGCGGCGCAAACTGTTTGGTGACGATGCGCTGCGGCTGAAACGCGGCGAGCTTGCGTTGACACTGGCTGACGGCGAAGTGCGCGCTGTGCCAGCCGGCAAAATCGTCGCTGAAATGCGCTGATTTCCGTCTATTTGCGGCCGGCATCGTAAGCATTCTTCTGGCGCCATTCGGTGAAGAAGTACGACAGGCTATCGTCGATCGCATCAGGCAGAACGATGCGCACAGTCACGAGTTCGTCGCCGGTAATGCCGTTAGACTTGTTCTGAACGCCCTTGCCCTTGAGGCGAAACGTTTTGCCGGAGCTCGTGCCCTTTGGGATCGTAAGCTGAACACGCCCGGTTATGGTTGGCACTTCGATTTTTGCGCCAAGCACGGCTTCGTCGATCGTGATGGGAACATCGACCAGAATGTCTTCGCCCTGCCGCTTGAATTGAGCGTTTGCACGAACCTTTATTTCAACGAGTGCGTCTCCTCCTGCTCCACCATTGTG
>JANOKW010000027.1:0-6199 GCA_031419475.1 Hyphomicrobium sp.
GGTTCCTGGCTGAATCAGCTTGAAGACGTTATCGTTGGGCACGGCATATCGCTCCTTTGGTGGAGAAGTGGAGGCGTCAAGCACCCCCACGATATGCCGCCTTCCCGATTCCCGCCGTCACCAACTTCCGGACTTAGCTCCCGGCTGTGCTTGGCATTGGAAAACACGTCACCGCTTCGGCTATGAAGGGAGGCTTGATTGCCGGCACCAATGGCAATAAGAAGACCGCCGCCGCAACGGCGAGAACAGCAGCAAGAAACCCTTTTTTGAAATCCGTCATCTGTGTCGCTTTTGTGCGTGAAAGTTCAAGAATTTAGGGGCATGAATTTGACTGGACAGGTGTGCTCGCTAGGATGGCTTTCACCGGCCCCGGCGCGAACCACCCGAAATCGGCAGACGAGATGTATCCCGCCGCGATCGCATATTGGAGTGACTTTTCGAGCGTTTCTGTTGCTTCGGATACTTCGACTCCAACTCTCTTCCGGGCATCACTGATACCAACATCTGGATGAGCGGACTCAATTGTCTTCAATAGTTCGGTGAACTCTGTGTCTTGCGGCGCCGCGCCGGGCGTCAGATGTCTGGAAAATTGTGCGAGTTCTCCATAGAGTTCTGTGGCATCCTTGGCAAAGGCCGCTCGGAGATCTGTGGTGCACAGACGCTTCGTTTCACGATTAACGACACAGTCTAGGAACGACGCCTTGTTTGCCAGCGCTATAGAAATGTCGCCACCAGCCCGAGAAATGAATCCACCTTCACTTTCATCGCGATTGGCGTAACGGGATGGCCAAACGTCGTCGATTGCTGAAGGTGGTTTGAACATTCTGCATTTGCCAAGATCCCACCCATCGGCCATCTTTGTCTTGAGCAATGCGAGTTGCGGCGTCGGCCCGACCGTCTCATTCATTTGCGTTTCGAATTTCTGATTCAACTGCTTGCCGAGCTGCCTCATGCCTTGGACATAGGCTGTGTACAATAGAGATGCGATGATCAGTCCAGTAGAGATACCCGTCAAGAATCGGACAATTGACGATCCGTTCGAATGTTTGTCTTGTGGATCGGAGCTTCGTGCAGCCGCACCCTGTGCGATTGTCTGATTTGGAATCCTAGGTGGACGTTTTCCAAAACTCATGCGAGGCGCTCGCTTTTCACTAGGTGCAGGATTTACAGGTCACGTACCAAATTAGGACGGGTTATCCGCATGCTGCAAAAAATGTGCCGCCATCTGCCGAAAAAAGCGCTAAATTCAAGGCTTAAGACGGCCTCGCGCAGCGGACTTTTCATGAGTTCGCTCTTTATCTGGTTTTATAATATCTGACGCCAGCGCCGTGGCAACAAACAGGTCTGCCGATGACTCACTTAGCCCTCGTCACTGGCGCCAATCGCGGGATTGGGTTGGAGATTGTGCGGCAGCTCGCGGCAAGGGGCGTGCGGGCTGTGATCGCCGCGCGCGATATTGTTAAGGGATTGGCCGCAGCCGGGCAGCTCAAAGCGCCAGGGCTTGATGTCTCCGTTGTCACTCTTGATGTGTCGCGGGCTGAAAGCATTACGCGTGTTGTGGCGCACGTTGAAAGTAAATTCGGCCCAATCGATATTCTCGTCAACAACGCGGCGATCTTGATCGATGGTCCGGGCGGGTTCGACGCCAGTCTGTTCGATTTGACACCGGAAACGATGCGCGCGACTTTTGAAACCAACCTCATCGGGCCGTTAGAATTGATCCGCGCCGTTGTGCCGGGCATGTGTCAGCGCGGGTATGGCCGCGTCGTCAACGTATCGTCGGCGGCCGGACAGCTCGCGCACATGGATATGGGGTTTCCCGGCTATCGCATGTCAAAATCGGCGCTGAATGCGT
Source organism: Hyphomicrobium sp. (assembly GCA_031419475.1). Lineage (GTDB taxonomy): Bacteria > Pseudomonadota > Alphaproteobacteria > Rhizobiales > Hyphomicrobiaceae > Hyphomicrobium_B. The sequence continues at coordinate 1,856 of JANOKW010000027.1, forward strand.
TGACGTGCATCGCCGCCGCCGAAGTCGCGCGCGATGGCGTGGATATCAAGATCAATGCCGTTGATCCGGGATGGGTGAGAACAGACATGGGCGGGCCAGATGCGGCCCGGTCTGTGGAGCAGGGCGCCGAGACGGCGGTGTGGCTGGCAACACTACCGGCTGATGGGCCCACGGGCGGCTTTTTCCGCGATAAGAAAAGTATTGCGTGGTGACGTGAAGCGCGGAGTTCAAAGCCCGTTGACGATGTTGCCAATCATGAGCGTGAAGTAAGCCGAAATTGCCAGCCAGAATTCCTGATGCGGCAGGTAGCGCGGGATCGGAATGAAGCCAAGTTTGGTGACGAGTGCCAAACTTGCAAGTGCCAGCGAAATCAGGAAGAGGGCAATTGTTGGCGGATTGAGACGCATCGCTCGGGTCCTTGTCGCGGCAAGTGCCGCCTTATAGGCGCACGAAGTGAGCGCCGCGCAACTCCAGCGCTTATGTCGTGTTGCTGGCGAGGTGACAAGGCCGGTTAAGTTACAAGTTTTATAGTGTCTTGGCCGGCGCGGCCGCCACACCTTGCTCGGGTGCCGTCTCAAGTTCCATCACAAAGCGGATCGGGCGCGCGCGGCTGTCGGCCGTATCGCGCGCTGTGACGAGGACGAGGCGTACGGAGCGTGTGCGGGTATCGATCTCAGTGATTTTGGGATCGAATTCCGAGACGGACGCCACCTCGAGGCTTTTCTCAACGCCGCCCAAGGACATCGAAATGCGATCGCCAATGGTCACAGATTTAGATACGGGCTGGCCCCCGTCATGCGCCAGCGCAGTTAGCCAGAACTCTTCGCTACCGGAAACTGGGCTGACTGCCGCCGGGATACGGGCCTCTTGGGTTACCGGGGCTTCAGCACTGTTGCGGATGGCCTGATTGCGGATGGCCTGATCAAAGCTCGACCGCAAGAGATTTTCCGAGTTGCTGGCTCCGACGAGGGCGCCGCCGAGCGCGGTCAACGCGACGCCCGCAAAAACATGGCCCGCCAAAAAAGGGCGTGAGTTAGAGGACCGGATCAATCGCTTCCACATGACCGTTTCTCCTGTTTCTAGCGGGAGTATATGGGAATTATTCGCGTCGTCGACCAGCTCGTCGTAAGTCTCGTTAAGAGACCATTGCTCTAGATACGTGGGAATTATGTTTTAGGCTTGAGGTTTGCCGCCATTGCTGCGATTAGACGCGCCAATTAGGTGCGCTTGCGCGGACTGGCATAGGCCTGCTGCAGATGCCGGATTAGCGCCATATTGAAGGCGGCAAGACCCGAAAAAGCAAGGGATAACAATAGCCAAGCCGACGCCGTATCGGTTTGGCGGTACACCGCGACGTTTGTTGCAGCCGAAGATTTGGATGCGACTTCAAATACCTTGCCCTCCCTATATTCTGCCAGTGCCGGATTTGCGGGCTTGCCCATCGTCACCGGGGCATTCAAGAAGTGGTGAGGGCTAGCGGACGAGGGTCCGCTCGACAACGCCAGGGTCATCAGCACGAACAACCCAAAGGCGGCGCAAGCATCAAGGGCAGGCCGTAGAAAGGCATAACGAAGTTTCGGCCGGCGGGCGCTGGAGCGGACATCACTGTCGCGCACCTTTGTGCTGGACCCAGTTGCGATCCGCATTGCCTCAGAAACCGTCATCAACTTACCCTCCGTAGAAAATTCGAAAGCGACTCGAAGCTCTTAAGGTCCGAGTTGAGCCTGCTATCTTGGCCAGGTTTGGCCGAGATTGTGGCCATTACTGTGCATTTGACTGATCGTCTCATCTCCTGGTTGCGTGTTGCCTGGAGGTATCGCCGCCTAGTGCTTGCCAAATCGTTACCGTGCACCCCTGGTGGGTCTGTCGAAAGGCCTTATTGAAGTCCATGAGCGTTGGGCGTAGCTTCCGCGCCGCTCATTTCGCAACCGCGAAATAGAACCGCAGACATTCCCCGAACTCTAGACATTGGGCTAGCCGACATGGGCTTCATCGCCGATAGCTTGAACCGAATTCAACCCTCCGCCACCATCGCGGTCTCGACCAAAGCCCGCCAATTGAAGGCGCAAGGACGCGATATCGTTTCGCTGTCTGCGGGCGAACCGGATTTCGATACACCGCAAAACATCAAGGACGCTGCCAAGCGGGCGCTCGACCAGGGCAAGACCAAGTACACCGACGTCGACGGCATTCCGGAATTGAAGGCTGCGATTTGCGCCAAATTTAAACGCGAGAACAATCTTGACTATCAGCCAGCCCAAGTATCGGTCGGCACGGGCGGCAAGCAGGTGCTCTATAATGCGCTGCTCGCGACGCTGAACCCAGGCGACGAAGTCATTATGCCGGCGCCATGCTGGGTGTCGTATGCCGACATTGTTTTGCTCGGCGGCGGCAAACCTGTGTTCGCCGAAACTCGCCTTGAAGACGGCTACAAGCTCCGGCCCGAAGCGCTGGAGAAGGCCATTACGCCAAAGACGAAGTGGTTCATTTTCAATTCGCCGTCGAACCCGACCGGCACCGCGTATTCAGCCGCCGATCTCCAGAAGCTGACGGACGTGCTGCTGAAGCATCCGCATGTATGGGTGCTGACCGACGATATGTACGAGCACCTGCTCTATGATGGCCTGAAGTTCGCGACCATCGTTGAAGTCGAACCCGAGCTTTATGACCGCACGCTCACGATGAACGGCCTATCGAAGGCCTATTGCATGACCGGCTTGCGCTTAGGGTATGCAGCAGGACCCGAAAACCTCATCAAGGCCATGTGCAAACTGCAATCGCAGTCGACCTCGAACCCAACCTCCATCGTGCAGTGGGCAGGCGTTGAAGCTTTGAACGGCCCCCAAGACTTCATTGCCAAGAACAACGCCGCATTCGTTGAGCGCCGCGATCTTGTGGTGTCGATGCTCAATCAGGCCAACGGGATTGTCTGCCCTAAGCCCCAGGGCGCGTTCTACGTCTACCCGAGTATCAAGAAGCTGATCGGCAAGACGAGTAAAGCGGGCACGACGGTCAAGACGGACGAGGATTTCGTGACGGCACTTTTGGAAGAAGAAGGTGTAGCGGTTGTCCACGGCGCGGCGTTTGCGGGCTCACCGTCGTTCCGCGTGTCGTATGCGGCTTCGACCGAGAGCCTCAAGGAGGCCTGCACGCGCATTCAGCGGTTTTGTGGGAATTTGAAGTGATGGCACGAGTGGCGGACCAATGAAAGGCGGCGCTCCCTGCGTGAGTTGCCGCTTTTGGCGATGGGGGTTGGCGTTGACGCTCGTGGCGCTTGCAGCCGTGTGGTGGCTCAGCCGCTAGTTCGCGTTTTTCATTTACACGCGAAGCGAAAAGCGCTTTCCTCGTGCACGGATAATCGAGGGTGGAACAAGTCATTACCCATCGAACAGCCGTTGTTCATCAAGGCCGGTGGGAACTTCAGCATCGAGAAAGGGGCTTGGATTGCGCTTGCGACCTTGGATCGATGCGGAACGAAGGTAACACGGCGTGTATTGTTGAAGGCAGTTTCCGGCAAGAACTCGCTGGCCCCGACCTTCCTTCTTCCGGGTGAATTTCGCGGCAATCTCCAATTGGAGGTCGATGCAGTTAAAATCGTCACTCCAGCACTTGCTGCTGCTGCCAAATGCCAAGACCTGAAGCAACTAAAAATAGTCGATATCAAGTCGCTTACGCCTCCGGTCAAGGATGGATGGTCAGAAACTTGGACGGCGGACGCTTGTGGCAAGATCGTCGATTGTGCCGTTTCTTATGGTGCAACGGGTGACGGAATGGACATAACTGCAGGAAAATGCGCGGCTCACTAAATTGTTGCGTGCCCCATTTACAGGCCCATTTGGGACTATACGGCTCGCTGTGACTTAACCGCTCCCCAATGTGGGCTCAGCCAGAACTAGATTTTCCGGCCCCCCAACAAAAAGAGCGCACAAACCTGCGCGCCCTCATTCTCAGCCTTTGATCGGGCGTGAGACTGCAATTCTAAACGTTCAAGCCGGCGCGCCGCTCGCGAACCGGCCCATCACCCACGACCACGCATTTGCGGCGTGCAAGTGCAGCGGCTGACGAGGATCGGCAGCAGCCAACACAGGCTGCCAAACCGTCAAAGCAGTCAAAGGCGCAGCCTCATACGTGTTGGACGTAGTTTCGTTGCCGAACGCCTCGGGGAGGTCGACTTCAGCAACCATCACATAACCCGCTGCATCCACAGCGGTCATCAGTGCCTCGATACGCATTTTACGTCGCCTCGTCCTTTTCCAGGCCATTTTCCCTCTGGCCCACGCCGTGACGCGATTGTGTGCCCTTTATCAGCCGCAACACGACCCCATCACTATTGAGTCAAGTGTG
>JANOKW010000028.1:0-17729 GCA_031419475.1 Hyphomicrobium sp.
CGCGGCGCTACACGCTGCCCGTGCGGCTGCAGCCAAGAAAATAAAGTTAAAGGCAGCAACAAGAAGAACGCCGGCCTCGTCGATGCAAGCATCTACGATTCCGGCGTCGAAAAAATCTCGCAAGAAAACCTAGACAGTGCGTTACCGCCCGCCCGGCGTCTTGGATGGCCGTGGCGGTTTGCGCATGAAGGCTGGCGTGCTGTCGGCAAAGCCAACCCGGCCACCCTGCTGCTGGTGCGGTTTAGGCTCTGCCGCTCGCGGTTGATCCTTCCGCGTCTCGCGCTTGTCAGGCTTTGCGGACGTATCGGCCCAGCTATCGGGGCGCTTTTCGCGCTCAGGACGGCGCTGACGTTGTTCGCCGCGTGGCGGCTCGCTGGAGCCCGGCTCGGTTGGTTGCGGTGTTTCTTTGGGCACGCGCTGCACCCTCGGTTCGCGTTGTTCTCTCGGCTCTCTCGCTTCGCGTTGTTCTCTCGGTTCTCTCGCTTCGCGGTGCCCACGCGGCTCGCGATGAGGTTTCGGACTTGGGGTCCGTGCCTCTGCACGAGGTGCTGTGGCGGCGGCATCAATCGATGGCTGTTCGTCGCCAGGCAGTGACGGCTGGGCCCAGATGCGTTCCTTAGCGCGCTCCTGGGACCGTTCAGGAGCAGAAGTGCGCTCTTCTGAGGGCACTGGCCTTTCCGGCCGTGGTGCGCGTGCCTCTTGGGAACCACGTTCAGGGCGCGCGTCGGGCTTGCCGCCACGACCAGAAGGGGCTCGTCCCCTGCCACGGTCTTCACCACCACTGGCAGCGCCCTTGCCAAATCGCCCGCCGCGCCGACGCTTGCCGCTCGAGGCATAGTCTTCCTCACTCGGTGGTTCGCCAAGCCATTGGACCGGTTCGCCGAGCATCTTTTCGATGTCTTTGAGAGATTTGAGATCGTCGGCACTGACGAGTGAGGCTGCGTAGCCTTCCTTGCCGGCGCGTCCGGTGCGTCCGATGCGATGCACGTAATCGTCAGGCGCCCACGGCAGATCGAAATTAAAGATGTGGCTAACGTCGGGAATGTCGAGGCCGCGCGCGGCAACATCGGACGCGGCAAGCAACATGATTTCGCCAGCGCGAAATTTATCGAGTGTCTGTGTGCGCGCCGACTGTTCCATGTCGCCGTGCAGAGCGCCGGCGTTAAAGCCGTGCTTTGCGAGTGACTTGTGCAGGACCGCGACGTCGCGCTTCCTGTTGCAAAAGATGATGGCGTTCTTGACGTTTCCGGTCTTTATTAGCTCGCGCAGCACTTCGCGCTTGGCGTAGTCTTCGCCATCTGGGCAATAGCGGAAACGCTGCGTGATCGTCTTGGCGGTTGTCGCGGGTTTGGCGACTTCGACGCGTAACGGATCGCGCAGGAACTGGCTGACGAGCCGCGTGATCTCAGGCGGCATGGTCGCCGAAAAGAACAGCGTCTGGCGTTTTGGCGGCAGCAACTTGCAGATTTTCTCGATGTCGGGAATGAAGCCCATGTCGAGCATACGGTCGGCTTCGTCGATGACCAGGATTTCGACGCCCATCAGCATGATGCGGCCGCGCCCGAAATGATCGAGCAGGCGTCCGGGAGTTGCGACCAGTACATCGACGCCGCGATCCAGCTTCTGGATTTGCTTGTCCATATCCGTGCCGCCAATTAACAGCGCCACGTCGAGTTTGTGATTGATGCCGTACTTCTCGAAACTCTGCGCTACCTGCGTGGCGAGTTCGCGCGTCGGCGCCATGATGAGTGAACGCGGCATGCGGGCCCGCGCCCGGCCAGTCTCCAGCCGCGAGATCATTGGCAGCACGAAGGAAGCAGTTTTGCCGGTGCCGGTTTGCGCGATACCGAGTACGTCCCGGCCGGTAACAGCGACAGGGATTGCAGCGGCCTGAATAGGCGTGGGGATCGTGTATCCGGCAGCTGTGATTGCAGCCTGCACTTTGGGCGATAGGCCTAAGGCAGCGAACGTCGTTGTTTCCAAAAGAATACGTCTCCATCTGCATGCTCTCCCTAGCCCGGCGCATTGACGCTAGGCGGCATAGAACGAGAGCGCAGGGGGACACTGTGCCGAAAAGGACCTAAGCGAAATAGGGGGAGATGGATCGAAAATTGGGTAAAAAAACCTGAATCGATCCCCTGCGCTCCGGCACACTCCGGTGCTCGCATGCCTGGGGTAGAGACGCAAGGAAAACCATACTTGTCGCATGGCCCTTTAGGCAGCCTGCGGCGATTGGGCCACGTGCGGCCCGGCGGTCATACGATGAAGGGCGGCGCTTGAAGCCCTATCAAGCGCCGCCCTTTTTCATTTCTTATATTTTGGTCGTTCAGCTCACTCACCTAGGGCGAGATTGAACGATGCCCAATGTCGTTCCGCCGCGATCACGCAAGATCGAAGCGATCAGCGTTCATCACCTTGTTCCAGGCTGCCACGAAGTCACGCACAAACTTTTCTTTTGAGTCGTCTTGTGCGTAGACCTCCGCCAGCGCCCTAAGATGCGAGTTCGAGCCGAAGACGAGGTCGACGCGCGTGCCGGTCCACTTCACCGTGCCGTTCTTGCGATCGCGGCCCTCGAACACGTCTTTGGCATCCGATGCCGGTGTCCAGTGCGTACTCATGTCGAGCAGATTGACGAAGAAGTCGTTGGTGAGCGTCTCGGGTCTGTTGGTCATGACGCCGTGCTTGGTGCCGCCGAAGTTCGCGTCCAGCACCCGCAGGCCGCCGATGAGCGCCGTCATCTCCGGTGCGGTCAGCGTCAGAAGTTGCGCCTTGTCGATCAGAATCTCCTCGGCGGGCACGGCGTAGGACTTCTTCTGGTAGTTGCGGAAGCCATCGGCCTCCGGTTCCATCACGGCGAAGGACGCGGCGTCGGTTTGTTCCGCAGAAGCGTCCATGCGGCCGGGTGTGAAGGCAACCTGCACATCATGCCCAGCGGCCTTTTCGATCGCAGCAGCGCCGCCGAGAACAATCAGATCGGCGAGCGACACCTTCTTGCCATCCGTTGCTGAGGCGTTGAACGCCTTCTGGATGCCGTCGAGGGCGGCGAGCACCTTGGCAAGCTTGGCCGGCTCGTTGGCTTCCCAGTCCTTCTGGGGGCTAAGCCGGATGCGCGCGCCATTGGCGCCGCCGCGCCTGTCGGAGCCGCGAAAGGTCGAGGCCGAAGCCCACGCGGTCGAGACGAGCTCGGAGACAGAAAGACCCGAGCCAAGGATCTCTGCCTTAAGGGCGGAGATGTCCTTCGCATCGGCGAGCGGGTGATCGACGGCCGGAATGGGGTCCTGCCAGATGAGATCTTCCGCCGGAACCTCGGGGCCGAGGTAGAGGACCTTCGGGCCCATGTCGCGGTGGGTGAGCTTGAACCACGCGCGGGCGAAGGCGTCGGTAAACTCGCCGGGGTTCTGGTGGAAGTGGCGCGAGATCTTTTCGTAGGCCGGATCCATGCGCATCGCCATGTCGGCGGTGGACATGATGATAGGCACTTTCTTGGACGGATCGGCCGAATCCGGTGCCATGTCCTCTTCTCTTAGATTTTTCGGCGTCCACTGATGGGCTCCGGCGGGGCTCTTCACGAGCTCCCATTCGTAGCCGAAGAGCACGTCGAAATAGCCCATGTCCCATTTGATCGGGTTCGGGGTCCAGGAGCCTTCGAGACCGCTGGTGATGGTATCGCCGCCTTTGCCGGTGTTATAGGTGCTGAGCCAGCCACAACCCATCGCTTCAATGGGTGCGGACTCGGGGACCGGGCCGCAGTGAGAGGCGGGGCCGGCGCCGTGGGTCTTGCCGAAGGTGTGCCCCCCGGCGGTCAGCGCGACGGTCTCGTAGTCGTTCATGGCCATGCGTGCGAAGGTTTCGCGGATATCGCGGGCGGACGCAAGCGCATCGGGCTTGCCATTCGGGCCTTCCGGGTTCACGTAGATGAGGCCCATCTGCACGGCGGCGAGGGGATTATCGAGCTGCCGGTCGCCGCTGTAGCGCTCGTCGCCGAGCCACGTGTCCTCCTTACCCCAGTAGATGTCCTCCTCGGGCTCCCAGATATCCGCGCGACCGCCGCCGAAGCCGAAGGTCTTGCCGCCCATCGACTCGATGGCGCAGTTGCCGGCGAGAATCATCAGGTCGGCCCAAGAGATCTTGTTGCCGTACTTCTTCTTTATCGGCCACAGAAGACGGCGCGCCTTGTCGAGGTTGCCGTTGTCCGGCCAGCTGTTAAGGGGCGCAAAACGCTGGTTGCCGGTGCCAGCCCCACCGCGGCCGTCAGCCGTGCGGTAGGTGCCCGCGCTGTGCCAGGCCAATCGGATGAAAAGGCCGCCGTAGTGGCCATAGTCGGCGGGCCACCAGTCCTGCGAGTCTGTCATCAGCGCGTAGAGGTCATTTTTCAGCGCCCTGAGGTCGAGCCTCTTGAAATCTTCAGCGTATTTGAAGCCTTGCCCCATCGGATCGGACAAGGCGGAGTGTTGGTGAAGTATCTTGAGATTCAACTGGTTCGGCCACCAGTCCCGATTGGACCTGCCCCCGAACGCCACATTGGCACGTTCCCCAAGCACTGGACACTTGCTGATCTCGTTCATGTCGTCTCCCTAATCGCGTGAGCGTGTTACTCAACGTGGATCGTTGAAGAGACGTCTAACCAACGCGTCTCATAAGGTAAAGCGTACTTCAGTGATCAGCACGATAAGTTTTTGCTATAAGCTTTAATGATGCTTCCAATCGTCTGACAAGCAAGGGGCGCCGATGGGTACACAGGTGCCCAGCGGTCAAACGCTGCGACGATTGCGGCTGCCTGTTCATGAAAGTATTGCGCAGCCTCAGCAAAGATCGGATCCCGCCGGACGATGCTCTTTGAGCAACCACGCGCTCGTGACAGGGGAGGACTGTCGGGCTTGTTTGTGCAGCGAAGTCAAGCTGTGGCGATATGAGCCGAGCGCGGGGAGACGGATTATCTCTAAATATCCAAATCTTTGGCAAACGCGGCGCGGTCCTGGATGAAGCGGAAGCGGGCTTCGGGTTTTGAGCCCATGAGCGCATTGACGGTTTCAGCGAGTGTGCTCTTGTCGCCTTCGCCCACATCCACGCGGAGCAGCAAGCGCTTCTTCGGGTCCATGGTCGTCTCTTTAAGCTGCGGCGCGTTCATTTCGCCCAAACCCTTGAAGCGATTGACCTCGACTTTGGCGTTCGCCGGGAACTCTTTTTTCATCAGCTCATCGCGGTGTTTCTCGTCGCGTGCGTAGAACGACTTGGCGCCATGGGTCAGGCGATACAAGGGGGGTACCGCGAGGAAGAGATGTCCTTGCTCGATGAGCTCCGGCATTTCCTGATAGAAAAACGTGATGAGCAGCGCCGCGATGTGGGCGCCGTCAACGTCGGCGTCGGTCATAAGGATCACGCGTTCATAGCGCAAATCTTCGTCGCGGTATTTGGAGCCAGTACCAACACCGAGGGCGAGCATCAGGTTCGAGAGCGCTTCATTCTGTGAAAGTTTGGCGCTCGTGGCATTTGCGACGTTCAAGATTTTGCCGCGCAGGGGATAGATGGCTTGTGTCTCGCGATCTCGCGCGCTTTTGGCCGAGCCGCCGGCAGAGTCGCCTTCGACGATAAAGATCTCAGTACCCGCCGCCGACTGGATCGAGCAATCGGCGAGTTTTCCGGGAAGGCGCAACTTGCGCGTTGCCGATTGGCGGCCAACTTCCTTTTCGCGCCGCCGCTTGAGGCGATCTTCCGATTGATCGACGCACCATTCGAGAAGGCGCGTTGCCTGCTGCGGGCTATCCGCGAGCCAGTGATCGAAGGCGTCGCGCACGGCGGTTTCGACAATCTTCGTCGCTTCGGCGGTGGCGAGCTTGTCCTTCGTTTGCCCTTGGAATTCCGGCTCGCGAATGAAAATCGCCAGCATTGACGCGGCCGTTCCCATCACGTCTTCGGAGGTGATCTGCGCCGCCTTCTTGTTGTTCGTTAGTTCGCCGTACGCTCGAAGACCCTTGTAGAGCGCCTGGCGCAAGCCGTTCTCGTGCGTGCCGCCGTCGGCCGTCGGAATGGTATTGCAGTAGGTCGTGGAGAAACCGTCTTCGTCGGCAATCCAGGCGCAGGCCCATTCGACGTTGCCGTGACCGTTTTCTTTTTTGACGCGGCCGGCGAAGATGTCTTTGGTAACTTTGGTCTGGCCTTCGATCGCTTCGTTAAGATAATCGCTGAGGCCGCCAGGGAAATGGAAAACGGCTTCGGCTGGCGTTTCGTCCTTGATAAGTTCGGGATCGCATTTCCAGCGGATTTCGACGCCGCCGAAGAGATACGCTTTCGAGCGCGCCATTTTCAGCAAGCGCGCGGGCTTGAATGCGCAACCCTTACCGAAGATTTTGTCGTCCGGTTTGAAGCGCACTTTGGTGCCGCGCCGGTTCATGATGGAGCCAAGCTTTTCGAGCTTGGTCTGCGGTTCGCCTCTGCTGAAGACCATGCGATAGAGCTGCTGGTCGCGCGCAACTTGCACTTCGAGCGTTTCGGATAACGCATTCACGACGGACACGCCGACGCCGTGCAGGCCGCCAGATGTGTTGTACGCCTTGCTGTCAAACTTGCCGCCCGCGTGCAGGATGGTCATGACGACCTCAAGCGCGCTTTTGGTTTTGAATTTCGGGTGCGGCCCAACGGGAATGCCACGGCCGTTGTCGGTCACGGACAAGAATCCGTCCGTTGAAAGTTCAACCTCGATCCACGATGCGTGCCCTGCGACGGCTTCGTCCATGGAGTTGTCGATCACCTCGGCGAAGAGGTGGTGCATGGCTTTTTCGTCCGTGCCGCCAATATACATGCCGGGGCGGCGGCGCACGGGCTCAAGGCCTTCTAGGACTTCGATGTGATCTTCGGAGTATCCGGCGGATTCAGCAGATCGTTTCGTACGCGACGATTTATCGGTCATCTCGCTCTCAAGGTCGGAGAATAGGTCTGTCAGAGGTTTGGCCATGCGGGCGTGGTCCAGGCTGTTGAGCGGCGCGATGGCTTCGCGACAAAGCACGCGAGACATGGACACGGCACGCACAACGAGGCCACGTTCGGCCGCAAAAGCGAATCTGATTGTTTCTTATAGCGCGGCAATCGGCCCTTCGACTACGCCCAAGGCGTCGCTGTTGCGTGCAAGGCACAGCGCGCGACGATCATTGCGCGCCCACACGGGCTTGCGACTTCAAACGAGGCCCTATGACCACGCCAAAGCTGAGCATTTGGTGTCATCGAACAACGCTCCTCGCGAGCATGGCTGCCCTAAAATCGCCGTGACCTGGGAATGTACAACCCTCTGGTAGGAATGATCAAAATCAGGCGCTCAATGACCTGATGCGCCTTATGCGGGCAGTTCTGGTGCTGGCAGTTCTGGCTGGGTCAAGAACCACAAACGGGAAGCCAATGCGGGAACAACGTGCCTTTTGACCGGGAGACGATCTGTCTTCCGGGTGGCTGACCCATTCGTCGCCACATGTTTCGGGGGATTGCGAATGTCGAGCGTAGCACATGAAGCCCAACACAGGGACGGGGAATTCGATTGGCCACTGTTTCTTACTCGCCATGACACGGATGGCGCGCTAAACCAGCCGCCGCCGTTGCCACATGGACCTGTCATTGCGCGGGCGATCCGGAGCTGGTCGGAAACGTCAAAACTCCGCTTATGTGCAGTGTTCTTTGTTTTTGCGGGTGGAGCCGCGGCCTTGGCCGCCACGGCAGGTTGGCCCAAAGAAACCGGGCTGTCGCCGCCACGAATCGAAATCGTGCGCACCAGAGCTGCGGAGGTCGTGCCGGCCACAGCGCAGATCGAGAGACGCTTGAATTTCACTGGACGTTGGCCGAGCCATCTTCAAGACACGGCCGCTGCCCCGGAACTTGCAACCGGAATGGTCAATGATCCTGTGGACGACGCAGTGATTGAGACCGCCGCAGCAGATGTCGCAGATCCCGTCGCACTTCTCATTCTGCGGAACCTTCCGGAAAACGCCACCTTCGCAACCGGCGCGCCAGCGGGCAAAGGCGAATGGGTTATGGCGGCCGGCGACGGCGATATCGATCAGCTCGCCACAATACTCGGCGTTGAATTCGAGCAGCCCGTGATGGCGGACGTGGAGATGATGTCGCGTTCTGGTCTTTCGCTCGGAACACTGCGGCTGCAATTGCAGAAGGATAGCGAAGAAAAGGTGGCAGAAGCCGTGTCCACGCCTCAAGCGGCGGCATTCGCAACAGACGTAGAAAAGTCAGAGGTCAAACCCGCAAAGCCGGAAGTGCGGAGCGAGTACGTGCAGGTGCGCAAAGCGCAAAAGGTTGCCCGCGCGGAGGCTCGTGCAAAGCGCCGTGCCAAGCGCATCATGGATGCCTGGAAAGTCAAGAAACCGGAGCCAACCAGCGACGAAGAGACTGAGACTGGCACTGCCACGGCTCAGGCCCATGACGAAACCGAAGAAAAGAAGGGGCCGATCTCTAAGCTCTTCACCTGGCTGAAGGGCGACAAGACCAAGACACCGCACGATGAGGAAGATCCACCGCCGAGCGGCCTCGGCATGTTCCCGCCGAAGTGAGGCGTCTGAGATTGGGCAGCGAAAAGTGGTGCGGCGCTGAAGCAAATGATGCCTCACACCCCGACATTGTCGATCAACCGCATCTTCCCAAGCCACACGCCCGCGAGAATGCGCAGAGGTCTGTCTGACTTATCTTCGACAATGCCAAGCGTCTCTGCATCCCGCACTTCGACGTAATCGATCTTTTGAAACCCGGCCGACTTGATTTTGAGCTTAGCATTGGAAATGGAGCTAACGATATTGGCGCCCGCCGCCACACGCTCCGCCAATTCTGAAAGCGCCGCATAAAGCCTTGGCGCGATCTCCCTTTCATTTGGCGCCAGATAAGCGTTGCGCGAAGACATGGCGAGGCCGTCCTTCTCGCGCCGCGTCGGTGCACCAACGATTTTCAGCGGCAAGTTGAGATCGCGCACCATCTGCAGAAGCACGCACAATTGCTGGTAGTCCTTTTGCCCAAAGATCGCGACGTCAGGCGTCACCTGGCTGAAGAGCTTGCAGCACACCGTCGCGACGCCGCCGAAATGTGTGGGGCGAAAAGCGCTTTCCAACCCCTCGGCCGCGCTGCCGGGCGTGACGCGCGTTGAATAGCCTTCTGGGTACATCTCAGCGATACTCGGCGCCCAGACGAGTTCGCACCCCGACGTGCTCAGTTTCTTCAGGTCGCCGGCCTCGTCGCGCGGGTAGCGGGCCAGGTCTTCGTTGGGTCCAAACTGCGCTGGGTTGATGAAAATAGAGACCACAACCTTGTCAGCTTTTTTTTCCGCTAGCTTCACCAACGACAAGTGTCCCTCGTGCAACGCGCCCATGGTTGGCACCAGTGCAATCGACTTGCCCAATTCCCGCCACTTGCCGATCTGCTTGCGCAGGTCGTTGACCGTGCGGATGATTTTGACTTTCTCACTCATCTCTTAGACTCAGGTTTCTTGCATCCACGCCCGCGCCGCCCCGGCCCAGTCGCCGCGTTGCCGGTATTCGTGGGCGGCTTCTAGGCACTCCGTCAAGGGGCCCCATTGGTCATGGTAATCTGCTAGTCTTGGTTCATATACGAATCGTGTGCGTTCTCCATTGCCCCCGCTCCTATGGCCCATTGAAGGAGACCGCATGGCCTCGGCTTTGAAGCGCGAATCGACCTCGGCGGGGCGGGATTTGCCCTCGCGGGACGAGATCGCCGCCCATTATTTGATAGACGAACATCGCCTTGCCGGCGCTTTAATCGAGCGCGCCGTTTTCACCGAAGATGAGCGCCGCCGTGCGACCGACTACGCGCGCCGCCTGGTTCACGCCGCGCGTGCCAACAAGGGCAAGCATGCTGGCATCGACGCCTTCATGCACGAGTACGGCCTTGCGAGCGACGAGGGCGTCATACTTATGTGTCTCGCGGAAGCGCTGCTGCGCATTCCCGACAGCGAAACGGCCGACGACTTTATCGCCGACCAAATTTCGAGCGGCGCTTGGGAGAAACATCTCGGCGCGTCCGAAAGTCTCTTTGTCAACGCGTCGACCTGGGGGCTGATGCTGACGGGGCGCATCGTCAAGTTGCGCGATGCCAAGGGCAGCAATCCGCTGCAATCGATGAAGCGGCTTGTTGCGCGCTCGGGCGAGCCCGTCATTCGCCAAGCAGTGCGCCATGCGGTCAAGCTGTTGGGTGATCAATTTGTGCTTGGCACGACCATTCAAGGCGCGTTACTTCGGGCCAAACAATTTGAAGCCAAAGGCTATCGCTTTTCCTACGACATGCTCGGCGAGGCTGCACGTTGCGAGCGCGATGCGGAGCGTTATTACCAGCGCTATATGGATGCCATCGAAGCGGTGGGGGCGGCAGCGGGGCCGTTTAAAGATGCGCATTTCGAGGCAATCTTCGCGCGCCCCTCGATCTCGGTCAAACTTTCAGCACTCCATCCGCGCTTTGAACCCGGTAAAGAAAAGCGTCTCGCGTCGGAACTCGCCCCCCGGCTAATGACACTCGCGCGAGCCGCACGCGCCAAGGGACTTGGCCTCACCATCGATGCCGAGGAACAAGATCGTCTCGATCTCACGGCGCAATTGTTTGGCGAAACGCTGCTCAACCCCGCGCTCGAAGGCTGGCATGGGCTGGGCCTCGCGGTGCAGGCCTACGGTAAACGCGCGATACCCTTGCTGCGCTGGGTGCGCCGGTTGGCCGAACAATCGGGCAAGCGCATTCCCATCCGCCTCGTCAAAGGCGCGTACTGGGATAGCGAAATCAAATGGGCCCAGGAGCGCGGGCTTTCGGACTATCCGGTATTCTCGCGCAAGCTCCACACGGATGTATCCTATCTCGCAGCAATGCGCTTTCTAATTGCCGATCCCGTTTCGTTTTACCCGCAGTTCGCCACACACAACGCGCACGCCATCGCATCGGCCCGCGTGGCGGGGAGCGCGGTGCCCTACGAATATCAGCGCCTCCACGGTATGGGTGAAGCGCTCTACGAAGAAGTTCTAGCGGACGAAAAATCGGCGCGGCCATGCCGGATCTATGCACCCGTCGGCGGGCACGAAGATCTGCTCGGATATTTGGTGCGCCGCCTGCTCGAGAACGGCGCCAACACGTCCTTCATCAACCGCTTGGCTGACGAAGAAACGTCCGTCGTCGACATCATTGCCGATCCGGCCGAGATTGCCGAGCGCGAGCGCGTTGCGGGCGATCGCAAATCGCTCATGTCACGTCCGCGCGAGATCTTTTGGCCCGCGCGTAAGGCTAGCTCAGGCTTGGCGCTCACGGAAACCGGAACGCGCGCCGCGTTACTCAGCGACATTTCGAAAGTTCTGAGGGTGCCGTTCGATGCCGGGCCCATCGTCAACGGAGCGGCAACAACCGGGGGCGAGACAGCGTCTCTCACACTCTCACCCCATGACCGGCGCGAGCGGGTTGGCACCGTGCGCCTGGCGACACCGGCGCAACTCGAAGAGGCCATCGCGTCAGCAACGAATGCCGCCCATCGCTGGGACATGACGGAGGCCGCCACCCGCGCCCGGCTGCTTGAACTATCGGCAGACATTTTTGAACGCGATCGTGCTGTATTGATGGCGTCACTCGTGCGCGAAGCGGGCAAGACGCTGGACGCTGCACAGGCAGAGTTGCGCGAGGCCGTCGACTATCTGCGCTTTTACGCGACCGAAGCGCGCCGCTTGTTTTCGGAACCGGTTGTTCTCAAAGGGGCGACAGGGGAAGAGAATTTCTTGACTTTGCGCGCGCGCGGGCCGTTTGCCTGCATCAGTCCGTGGAATTTTCCGCTCGCTATCTTTACGGGCCAAGTGGCGGCGGCTCTCGCGGCTGGAAATCCCGTTCTGGCCAAGCCTGCCGAACAAACGCCCATCACGGCCTTCCTCGCCGTCAAACTCCTGCACGAAGCGGGTATCCCCAAGGACGTGCTGCAACTCGTAACAGGTGCCGGAAAGCTTGGCGACGCACTCGTGCGCGATAGCCGAATTTGTGGCGTCGCGTTCACAGGATCGAGTGAGACGGCGTGGCTAATCCAGCGCGCGCTTGCGGATCGCCGCGGCGCCATTGTTCCTTTCATCGCCGAGACCGGCGGCCTTAACGCCATGATCGCCGATTCAAGCGCGCTGCCCGAGCAGGTGGTGCGTGACGCCGTGCGCTCCGCCTTTGACAGTGCCGGTCAGCGTTGCTCCGCTGCGCGCGTGCTGTTCTTGCAGGATGAGGCTGTGCCGCGCGTCAAAACCATGTTGACCGGCGCCATCGAGGCGCTGGATATTGGCGATCCGCTCGATTTTGCGACCGACATCGGCCCTGTCATCGATGAACCCTCTCAAGATGTGCTCGAGGGCCATAAGGTGCGCATGGAGCGGGAAGGGCGTTTGATCGTCGACCTGCCGGTGCCGGAAAGTTGCCGGGCCGGCACCTATGTGACGCCCGCGCTTTATGAAATCGACCGGCTCTCGCGCTTAGAGAAGGAAGTGTTTGGACCCATCCTGCACTTGATCCGCTATGATCGCGGACATCTGGATAAAGTCATTGCCGCGCTGAACGCGACCGGATACGGGCTAACACTCGGATTGCATTCGCGCATCGAGAGCACGGCCGGCTACGTTGCGGAACACGCACGCGTGGGCAATCTCTACGTTAATCGCAATCAAGTTGGAGCCGTCGTCGGCGTGCATCCCTTCGGCGGCGAGGGATTGTCCGGCACAGGGCCAAAGGCTGGTGGCCCAAATTACCTGACGCGCTTTGCAACCGAGCGCACGCGTTCCACCGATATCACGGCAACGGGCGGCAATTACACGCTGCTGTCGGCGCAGGACTGAGGCACAACTGGTTGTCAAACAGTTCGGCCGCCGCAAGTTGAAATTTGCGGCGGCCGGAAAATGAGGGACGAGGCGGTGTTTTAGTGTGCCGCAGCGCCATTGTCTTTGCTATTCTTCAAGGCATTGTCTTTGCTGATGACGGGGCGTTTCGACATGTCTTCGGCGTAGCGCAACGCGCCCTTGATCTTCGCGCCTTCTTCGGCCGAGAAGCTCTGGTGATGGATTTCACTGTCGACGTCGGCGCTCTTTTCGAGGCGCACGCGCTTCGCTAGCATGATGCCCTTGGTCGAGCCGCGCACGACGACTTCGTCTGCTTCTATGCCGCCTTCAACGTGAGCGCCGGCGTCGATGATGAGCATCTTGCACTTGATGTTGCCGAATACTTTGCCGCGGATCAGGATGTCGGCCTCGCTTTCAAGGTCGCCCTTCATGGTCAGCCATTCGTTGATGATCGAGTAATTGGCTTCGGCGGTGTTGGCATAGGCTGACGGCGCGAGGGCGGCCGGTGCGCCAATAGACTTTTCATTGTCGCCGATGAGGTAGGGCGCGCCGTCGGGTTTCTTGCTGAACATAGTCAAGCCTCTCTAGATGGTTTGCTTCTGCCCTGCCATTGCAACCAGCGTACCAATTAACATTTGCGGCGGGCCGCCATTTCGGATGGAAATTAGGAATGTTGCACTTGGTCTATGGGCGGCGTGTGCTTAATCATGTTAGATGGCTGCTAAAGCGTCCCCCACGACCCGTAAAGGTTACTGTCATGATCGATCTCTATGCCGCCGCAACGCCCAACACCTGGAAAGTATCGATAGCTCTCGAGGAGATGGGCTTGCCTTATACGGTTAAAAAAATAGACCTTGGCGAGGGCGAACAGAAAAAGCCCGATTACGTTAAGATAAATCCCAATGGCAGGACGCCAACCATTGTCGATCGCGCCAACGGGGATTTCGCGGTGTTCGAGAGCGGCGCCATTCTCTTGTATCTGGCTGAGAAGACCGGAAAACTGATGCCGGCAGATCCTAAAAAGCGCTCGGAAGTCGTCCAATGGCTAATGTTCCAAATGGGCGGCACCGGTCCCATGCAGGGACAGGCCAATGTCTTCTTTCGCTATTTTCCGGAAAAGATTCCGTCCGTCATTGCCCGGTATCAAAACGAGACCAAGCGCATCTATGGAGTGCTCGATACCCGGCTCAAAGACCGTGAGTGGCTGACCGACGACTACTCAATCGCGGACATCGCGCATTGGTCGTGGGTGCGAATCCACTGGTGGGCCGGCGTCGACGTTGATGACTTGCCCAACTTGAAACGCTGGATGGCGGCGATGTCGGCGCGCCCGGCCTGTCAGCGCGGCGTTCTCGTACCCGAGCCGTTCACGCCCGAGGACGTGGTGACCATGGCGCAAAAAATCATTCAAAAGTGAGAAGCGCTTTTAATCGGCCGGCATCACGAAACAATCGAACGACTGCCCGCGAAGTTTCTGACACGCTGCAGCGGCGCCGTTGGCGTCGAAACCGCGAAAGCGCGCGCGGAACACTTGCCGTCCGCCCTTTATAACAGGATGCGTTACGGACGGGTAATTTGCCAGCAATACACCAGTGCGGGTTTGCACGGTGTTCAAGCTGCGCTGAGCTTCGTCAACGCTCGCGTAGGCGCCGATCTGGATTTCGAAACGTCCTGCGCTTGCGGGGGTGGCTGCGGCGGCGGTCGGCTGCAGGGCTGCAATTTTCTGGCTTGGCACGAAACTCAGTGCTGCGGCTTGGGCTTCAAGGCTCGAGGGCGGCATGCCGCGTAGAACAGGCGTTGGCGCAGTTTTCGCAACAGCAGGGCGCGGGCGTTGTGCAGGGGCCGCCGGTTTTGTCAAACTGGCTGTGACGAGTTTTGCCGGCACTTCAGCGGACTTCGCCATCACTGGCCTTGCAACTGGTGCTGGCGTCGCCGCCACAGGCGACGCTTCTGGTTCAGCTTCTGGTTCAGCGGCGGGTTCAACCGCCGGTTCAGGCGCCACTACATCGCTGGCACCGAGCATTGAGATTTGTGAGCTGTCACTATTAAACCGCCCAGATGGAGTGGTCTTTGCGACGATGGTTTCGCTGACCTCCGGCCCCTTATCGTCCGGCGCCATATCGGTCGTCTCGTCCGGGTTTGGTGCGGGACGCTTCGCCGTCTGTCGCGGTTCCACCAGGACGCGGCGTACGCGCGCAACTTCGAGAGGCGCGGGCGCAACCGCCTCGGCGGCCGGAGTGACGTCAAGTTTGGCGGCAGCTTCTGCAACCGGTTCCGGCGTTGGCTGTTCTTGCGGCACTTCTTCCGCGACCTCGGTGACCGCTTTGGGCGCCGACGCGTTCGCAACAGCCGGTGCCGGTTTGGGTTTTGGCTGAGGCGCAGCAGCCACTTGAACCGGTGCCTGGGCGACGGACGCAGGCTTCGGCTTCGTGGCCGGACGCGCGGCAATCTTTGGCTCGGACTTGAGTTTCGAAATCAGCATCGGCACAGATTTTCGTGTTTTTACGGTCGATGCGCGTGCCATGGCGCGCGTCAGAAGCGTGCGCATTTCAGCGTTTCGGCTTGAGGCACTCGATCCGCCAAACACGGCACCAACCAGATGCCGGCCACCACGGCGCACGGACGTGACAAGGTTGAAACCGGACGCGCGCGTATAGCCGGTCTTAATGCCATCAATGCCCGCGAAATGATTCATCAACGTATTGTGGTTGCGATACGTGGCGCCGTTGTAGCGGAAAGCGCGCATTGCAAAAAGCCGATAGTGCTGCGGAAAATCATCCTGCAAGCGCAGGCCGAGCGTGATCATATCGCGCGCTGTCGTCACCTGGTCAGGGTCGGGGAGGCCCGAGGGGTTCTCGAAATTCGTTTTAGACATGCCAAGAACCTTGGCTTTGGCGTTCATCAAGCGCACGAAGTTGGTTGGCGTGCCGCCGATCTTTTCAGCGAGTGCGGCGGCCACGTCGTTGGCGGATTTCGTTATCAGCGCGCGTATGGCGTCGCCGACGGAGATTTCCTCGCCAGCTTCCAGGTCTAAATTCGAAGGCGGCGCAGAGGCGGCCTCTTGGCTGACTTTGACCGGGCTGGCAAACGACAACCGGCCAGATTCGATCGCCTCGAATGTTAAATAGAGCGTCATCATCTTAGTGAGGGACGCCGGGTGGCGACGTTCATCGCCGACATTGTCGTAGAGAACGGCGCCCGTATTAGCATCGATAATCATGGCGGCATGACGGGGCGCCGCAGAGTAGCGTTGCCGCGCTTCAGCTGGCCCGGAAACACCGAGCACAGCGGCTAAGCACGCAAAAACGCACGCAAATACAGCCGAACGCCGCAGCAAAACGCCAATTCCCTCTAGTGCCCCGCGTCCAGCCGATTGGCTAAACCCGAGGCATGCCATATTTTTAGGCTCGCGGTTGCCATCTTACGTCCGCGATGCCGGTCCCACCCCGTTTTGGGTAGTAACCATTGTTTTAGGGCACCTTTTGGGCACGCAGTGTATGCGCCTCGAGGTTCCTATAGAGGGGACGTTAACTGAAAGGGGCTGACTTCCGGTTAAGCGGCATGGTTACCAAGGGGCTAATGTTTCCAGCCCTCGGATGCGACCGACTGCCAATTGCGGCTGCACTCCGCCCCACGCCTTCATGGCGATAGCAACGTTCGATTGCCCCAATTTCTGCACGTTGCGGGGCAGGCCGGTTCGCGGGTCGCAGCACGCCTCATTCAGGAATGGCGCTGGGTCACAAATGCCACGGCCGCGACGCGGTTGTGCAGGCACAACCTTTGGCATTGTACTGCCTCAAAGGCCTTATGGTTCCCTCGTCTTACGTTGATATCGGCGCCGCCCCAAAAAGGCGCTAGACTGCTTGTATCGAGCCTGCTCGCATGACGATGTGGGGCTATCGAAATGCCAAAGCCCGGACGAACGACCAAGATGACGAAACGGTATCATTGCAATCAGGCTGGCGAACCGCCATCTAAATTCAGTGGCACTTAGGACTAAAAAAAAACGTATGTCGATTAAGGGCAAAATACAGCTGGGTTTAGTGTACGCGATGGCTGGAAAAGATGGCCCGCGCCGCGGCAACGACGGTGATGACGAAGGCCGCACCAGCGTCGTCACCAAGACCAAGCCGAAAACCAAAAAGCCGAGCCTTTATAAAGTCCTACTGTTGAACGACGACTACACGCCAATGGAGTTTGTGGTTCTGATACTGCAACGCTTCTTTAACAAGGGAAATGAAGATGCTACGCGCATCATGCTCCATGTCCATCAAAAGGGCGTCGGAATATGTGGTGTCTACACCTATGAAATCGCGGAAACCAAGGTGACTCTGGTCATGGATTTTTCACGCCAGCATGGCCATCCTCTACAGTGCACCATGGAGAAAGAGTAGGATTGACTTGACGTCTCTTTCAAAAAATCTCGAAGCAACGCTCCATCGGGCGCTTGAATACGCCAATGTGCGCCGCCACGAATTTGCGACGCTCGAACACTTGTTGCTCGCGCTCGTCGATGATCGCGACGCGGCCGCTGTGATGCGCGCGTGCACTGTCGATATCGATCAGTTGCGCAACCGGATTGTCGAATACCTCGATAACGAGCTGAGCCCGATCGTCTCGAAAAACGCGCGCGACGCGCAACCGACCAACTCTTTTCAGCGCGTCGTTCAGCGCGCCATCGTGCATGTTCAAACCTCGGGCCGCGAAGAAGTGACGGGCGCCAACGTGCTGGTCGGAATTTTCTCCGAGCGCGAAAGCCACGCTGCCTATTTCCTGCAGGAACAGGAAATGTCACGCTTCGATGCCGTCCAGTATATTGCGCACGGAATTGCCAAGCGGCCGGGCATGTCGGAACCCCGTTCCGTGCGCGGCACAGATGAGGATGCGGCCACGGACAGC
>JANOKW010000029.1:0-4291 GCA_031419475.1 Hyphomicrobium sp.
AAGGTCGCCGAAATTAGCCTCCGAGAGGCCCTTCTGGAATTGAACCCGATTGCGTGCCATGCCACATCTCCTTGCGAAGACGTCAGAAATCGAAGATTCGCGTGGCCAGAAAATGGCTGACTATGGTGCGTAATCAGGTAAGACTTTGACCGAACCGTAGGACTGCCCGTGGTTCATATCTTCGGAATAGACGACCGAGGCTCCCAGAGACTCCGCAGCGGCGAGAATGGCGCCGTCCCAATAGGTGATCTTGTAGCGAACGGAAATAGCCGCCCCCCGCCGAAAGATGTCGTGATCGACCACAATGCAGGGGCGCTCGTCGAGTTCGGCGAGCCACGCGAGCGCTTTGTCGGGCCGCATCTTGATGCGCACCTTTGCGGTCGCATTGTGAAAGAACTCCTGCAGGACCTGGGTCGAAAGTCCAAAGTTCACTGTTGCAATCAATTCGTACGCTCGATCTTGCTTAGCGGCTTCGGAGGGCGCCGCCGTTGCGGCGTAGAGCAAGATATTCGTGTCGAGAAACGCTTCAACGCTGATAGGTGTCGTCGCGCGTCCAAGTGATGGGGCCGACCTCCATGCCGCCTTCCTTGGCTATTCTGCGCATTCGCTTCATGACATCTGCCATCCGCTTTTTGGGCGCAACAACCTCGGCCAGCTTTTCGCGCACGATGGCGTTTACACTCGTCTCGTGCTCAGCCGCATACTTGCGGACGTCTTTCAGCAGTTTCTCATCGATGGCGAGGGTGATGTTTTTCATTTACACAGGATACGTGTAACTGTGTAAAATGTCAAGGAAATGGGGCCAGCGCGCTTTCTGGTGCTACTTGCCCACGGCGTAACAATCATTGTGATCGTCGAGCCCGAGCAGATCGTCGTGGTGAAGGAGAAACGGATCGACCTTATTCAGGGATCACCTGCGGAATCTGCTTCGTCACTGAAGTACATTCAGAGGCAATCGGGCCAGAGGCGCTACTGGACCCTATTCTTTGCGTCTCTCAATGTCGCAATTTCCAGCATCGCCTCACGATAGAGTTTCTTCAACATCGCATTCTCTGTTTCAAGCATCAAACTATTCGGCTCACTCTGGGGAGTACTATGAGGCGCTTGGATCTTCTGCGAGGAAAGCAGCCGATGTGCCGATGAGATGGAAATCAGATCGTCTTTCGTAACTGGAGGTGCTCCACGCCCCAGAATTAGCGGCATGATCGCCTCGATAATGTGGTCAGGAATCGACGTGTCACCCATCCGATCCACAGACTCATATCGGTAAAACGAGTTGGGTGATGAGAGGCCGCACGCCTTGGCAGCGACAAGCGCCGTGATGCCGGCATGAGTGCGAAATTGTTTCAATTTCGTGCACGGAGGCGTTGCTGAACGTCGAAACTCATCGCCAACGTTCCGCGGAACACGTCCCATGCGCGCCTCCCTGTTCAACTTATTGCCCAGGAACTTACGTTGATTCCCTATGTCGTTAAATGTCCTGGGCCAGGTTCTGCGCACCAAACTGCCACAACACCATCAAGCCGCCTTCTTCACCTCGTCCGTGATTTTCTTGGCCGCATCCGCCAGGTCGTCGGCGGGGATGATCTTGAGGCCCGAAGTCTGCAGGATTTTCTTGCCCAATTCGACGTTGGTGCCTTCAAGACGGACAACGAGCGGCACCTTGATGGCCATTTCGCGCGCCGCCGCGATGACACCTTCGGCGATGATATCGCAACGCATGATGCCGCCGAAAATGTTGACCAGGATGCCTTTGACGGCTGGGTCGGCCAGAATAATCTTGAACGCCGCCTGGACCTTTTCCTTGGATGCGCCGCCGCCGACGTCGAGGAAGTTCGCGGGTTCCTCACCATAGAGCTTGATGATGTCCATGGTCGCCATAGCAAGGCCCGCGCCGTTGACGAGACAGCCGATCGAGCCGTCGAGTTTAACGAAAGCCAGGTCGTGCTTGGAGGCTTCTATTTCCATGGGATCTTCCTCCCCGAGATCGCGCATTTCGACGATATCGGGGTGATGGAACAGCGCATTGCTGTCGAAGTTCATCTTGCCGTCGAGGCAGATGAGACTGCCGTCTTTGGTAACCACGAGCGGATTGATTTCGAGCATGCTCATGTCTTTTTCAACGAACATGCTGAGCAGGCTTTCAATGAGCTTGCCGCAGGCTTTGACCTGATCGCCCTTAAGGCCGAGCGCGTAAGCAATCTTGCGGCCATGGAACGGCTGATAGCCGGTCGCCGGGTCAATCGACACCGTGAAGATGCGTTCGGGCGTGTTGTGCGCCACGTCCTCGATATTCATGCCGCCGTCTTGGCTGGCGATGAACGCGACGCGCGAGGTGGCGCGATCGACGAGCACCGAAAGATAAAGTTCGCGCTCGATGGCTGAACCATTCTCGACATAGATGCGATTGACGACGCGCCCGACGGGTCCGGTTTGAATGGTGACAAGTGTCTTGCCCAACATTTCGCTTGCGAACGTCTTGACCTCGTCAATCGACTTTGCGAGACGCACCCCGCCCTTATCGCCCGCTTCTTTTTCTTTGAAGGTGCCCTTGCCGCGCCCGCCGGCGTGGATCTGCGCTTTGACCACCCAGATTGGTCCCGGCAGTTTCTTCGCCGCAGCGACGGCTTCATCGACCGAAAACGCTGCGTGGCCGTCGGGCGTCGGTATACCGTATTGGCGATAGAGTTGCTTGGCTTGGTATTCGTGGATATTCATTTGGTAGTCCCATCTTCACATGTAGGTTGGGTTAGCGCGGGCGAATTCCTGGAGATTGCGCTCAATCTTCAATTCCGCGCGTAACTCAACGGCTTTGTATCGCTACGTGATTGCTTTTAATTGTTGGGTTACGGACGCGAGTGCAGGGCGCCCTAACCCAACCTACGAAACTACGCCAGCGCGGGCTGGATCGTCTTGCACGCTTCGATCAAGCCCTGGACCGACGCGACCGATTTCGCGAACATCTCTTTCTCCGCTGCGTCGAGCGATAGCTCGATGATTTTTTCGATGCCACCCGCACCGATAATGCACGGCACGCCGACATAGGTGTTCTTGAGGCCATATTGTCCGGTCAAATGCGCCGCGCACGGCAGCATGCGCTTCTTGTCCCGCAGATAGCTCTCGGCCATCGAGATTGCAGCAGCTGCGGGGGCGTAGAACGCCGAACCGGTGCCAAGCAGAGCGACGATCTCGCCGCCACCGCCGCGTGTGCGTTTGATCATGGCGTCGAGCGCTTGCTGCGTGAACATGCCGAGTTTGATGCAATCGGGCAGCGGCACGCCACCAATGGTCGAGTATCTTACCATTGGCACCATATCGTCGCCGTGGCCGCCCAAGGTCATCGCGCGCACATCTTCAATTGATACGCCGGCCGCTTCGGCGAGGAAGCACGAAAAACGCGCTGAATCCAATACGCCCGCCATGCCGACGACCTTGTTGGCCGGGAGGCCTGAGAATTTCTGCAGCGCCCACACCATTGCGTCGAGCGGGTTGGTGATGCAGATGACGAATGCGTTCGGCGCGTACTGTTTGATTGCGGCGCCAACTTGTTCCATGACCTTCAAGTTGATACCAAGCAGATCGTCGCGGCTCATGCCGGGCTTGCGGGGTACGCCCGCCGTCACGATGCACACGTCCGCGCCGCCAATTGCGGCATAACCTTCCGGACCCGCGCCCGAGAGCTTGGCGTTGTAACCTTCGACAGCCGCCGTCTGCGCCAGATCGAGCGCCTTGCCCTTCGCGACACCTTCCATGATGTCGGTCATGACGATGTCGCCAAGCTCTTTAAGCCCGGCGAGAAGGGCGAGCGTGCCGCCGATTTGGCCAGATCCGATCAATGCGATCTTGGTGCGCGCCATGCGTGAAGTCTCCTTGCGAGGATCAATGTGTTTTCGACGGCCCCTGCGAGCCTGCCTTAGATATCAGTTTGCGCTTGCGTAGTGCATTTCGCAATTGCGTCAAGCAGAAGCGGCCAGCTTGCAGGGCAATCGGGTGAGTCTCCGCGTGACATGTCAGGCGAATGCTGAATCTGTTGGGGTCCTTTTGATTCGCACAGAGGATGGGTCTAATGGCCAAGGATCACGCGACTGCCGCTCGCGCCTTCGATCAGGTTGTTGAGTTCCTTGAGCATTTCGAAGACCTCGACGACCCACGCCAGCGCGGCAAAGTGCTCTATCCGCTTGATGAGATCCTGCTGCTGGTGCTGCTCGGCGTGATGGCCAGCTGCGAAAGCTGGGTCGAGATCGCCAAATTCGGCGACAAAAAGCTGCCGCTCCTGCGCCGGTTCCGTGCC
>JANOKW010000030.1:0-7517 GCA_031419475.1 Hyphomicrobium sp.
GCCATTGAGATGACGCCGGACGGCACGCTGTTATTCCCAACGATGCGCGCCAACGACAAGCAATTGTCCGACATGACTTTGACGATGTTGCTGCGACGCCTCAAAGTTGACGCAACGGCGCACGGCTTTCGCAGCACGTTCCGCGATTGGGTGTCAGAAGAAACCGAGTTTCCCGGCGAAGTCGCAGAGATGGCATTGGCACACGCCATAGGCAGCAAGGTTGAGGCAGCATATCGGCGCGGCAAGTTGTTGGAGAAACGCCGCGAGCTTATGAACGCATGGGCGGGTTATGCGTTGGGGAATTTGGTATAATGAACCGTCAGGCCTATGTTGCAGAGGTGATAACACCCCAGCATGCCGCAATAGAATTCGACAAACCATTGGAAACAGCGCTTCTGCTCCTAGTAATGTCGAGGCTTGCACGACGTATTGATTTCTCGACAATTTCACAGCCCCGATTCGTTTGGTATCACGTTCTTCGCGCGAATCCGGTTTTTGAGCTCTACGGCCAAATGAACAAAATGGTGCGCAGCAACGTCGACATGGCGCGACGGTCCGTCCGAACATTTGAACTTACCACTGCAATCGCCCGTCATGACGCGATTGTTTCGCGTTTTTCTCGCCCCAAAGAACGACTTCAAAGCGTTCGGGACAGACTGGTACGTATCGATTGCGAATCCAGAAACATTGACGTTCGAGATCTGCCCGGTTCTTTGCGGGATGATTTGGAGGTGTGCGAAATATTGGCACCAGAAATTTGGTTCGCTTGGTTCAAAATTAGGCCGGACTACATCATGAGCCAACTACTCGATGATTCCGACGTTCCTCCTCTCAGAGTGTGCGATTTTATCGCCGCGCTTGATATTGCAATTGCGCATCGGTGCCGCCGCGGCTCACGGCGCAAAGTCCAGCGACATTGGGTTCACGAAAGAATACGTGATGACTATCTCTGGCTCACTGGATCGATCTCACCCGGGCCCGGCTACCGAGATTTTCAAAGAAGCATTTATAGTTCTGTGGGAATACCCGCCCCCTCGGAGGGCATGCTCAGGGGCGCCAGACGCGGTACGTTATTAATGCCACCTCATCCGTAATTATTGCCAACGCTCCCGACTAAAATATCGGGCATGTTCCCCGTCGACCTCCGCATTGATGCGGATGGAGCGAAATGGGGAGGCAACATGGTCAGCCACGAACAAAAAGCGATGACCGAGAGGGTTTTGAGCGTTCAAGACGTTTGTCGAAAGGTAAACCTCGGCAAGTCGCGCCTCTACGAGATGATTGCAACGCGCGAATTCGTAGCGCCCATCCAGATCTCTAAGGGGCGCGTTGGTTTCCGCGAAGCGGAGGTCGATCAGTGGATTTTGAGCCGCCCATATGTCGGTGTCCGACCATGATCTCCTATCCTGTCACCGCAAGGTGCACCCTGAAATTGGGCGGACCTTAGGTTGAAGGAAACCGTGAGACTTCGATCCGCTCACACGGTGGCACACCACTGATTTCACTACCGTGTCCTAGGACACCACATCAGATTTCGGGACTACCATGGCACCAGTTATGTCACACCAAAAGGAACAGGCCGAAAATGGCCCAAGACGTGGCCGTCGAGTCGCTTGGGAGTACCAGCACTCGTCTGCAGCTCTAGCTATTGACCAAGAAGCAGATCCCCAAAAATTTGCGGCGTGGTTTGCGACCATCTGTGCTTCCGGGCATGTTTCACGTCGAGTTCTGATAAGTTTATATACAGAATTCTGCGAACTTCACGAAGTGCGGCCGATGACCTGGGGGCGCTTCAATCTCAGTCTCAAACCGTCGGGGTTTCAGCGTTATCGGCTTTCAATAGGCGGACGCCCCTGGGTCTATCGCATTGCTTGGCTAAGCAGTGCTCGTCTTTCCAAAATGCCCCCGCGCGCTGTCTCACCAGCCCTCAAATCTCGGAGGGCCGCAGCTTGATCGTTCCCATCACACTCCAACGAATCAGCACCGGAGTCCGCGGCGATCGATGGCGCGTCGCCCATGATGGGATCGTGATCGTGAAAAGCAGCCGCGAGCCAGAACACGACGCGGCGAGAGCGCTTTCCGCGCTGGGTCTGACCGGCACGATAGAAACTCGCCACATTGGATCGACCGTCGTTTCAATGCGCCTAGACATCCTGAAAGCCGCATCCCGCACTGTGATTGAAAACGAACGCACGGGGCCTACGTTCGGGCGCTGGCAGCCATTCAACCGACCCCAGCGCTACGAAAGGGCGATTGCCGACTCAGCATCGGGGCAAGGGTTGGAATTTGAGGGTGCGCCACTACCCACATAGCCGAGCGGCACGTCTCGCCGTCTGCAGCCTGTTGCTGGTCAAGAAAAGCGAAACCGCCAAGGGCGGACACCCAAAGCGGATTGAATTGATCAGTTGTGTTCGTTGCGTCTGAGTTCTGCGAGAAACCAGCCGCTGCCATTCGATACGCGATTTGCTATTGATGGGCAAGCGGCAGAACCGGACGCCGCGCATTGACCAAGCCCACCCGCATCGGCCACAACAGCGGAAAAGCTCCCGAGCCCTTCACGCGCATACCCGCAAGCCTCGTTGGCCGTGTACTCGATAACGGCAAGCCCGGCATGTACGCTGTGCACCTGCTTGCCATCAAGTGCAGCAAGGGCAAGGGCTACGCTCTCAACGAGACAGCCGCCCGCAAACTCTTCGGCATTGGTGAGCGGACCTTTAGGACCGGCTTAGCCCTTCTCAAAAAGACAGGCGTGCTTGTTCGCCATCAGCCGAATCGACGCGCCTTTGCGGTTGAGTGCCTCGCGATTGTTCCCGCAAACGTTTTCCACGTCACAATTCCCGATCACACGTTGACGGCGGATAGTGCCGTTGTCGCCTTTGGGCTTGCCGTCGCAATCTCTCCAACAGCTCGCAGACCGGCCGAAGTTGCCCGGCGCATCGGCATCACGTCCACAGTGGCGACACGCAAGGCGCTCAGGGCTGCTGAGGCGTTGGGATTGGTGATCGTGTATCGCGACCAATCCGACGCGATCCGCGTCAGCAGACCAGAAGAAATGCACCCCAACTACACCGCTATTGAGGGGGATGTTAAAAATGTCGGTGCCATAAATGTCGGTGCCATAAATGTCGGCGCACACAGTACGGGGAAAGAAGATCATAGTACCAAGGGCGAGAGAACACAAAACCCCGAAAACACATACATACCGGCTAACGCCGAACCATGTGATTTGCTTTCGCTAAGTGATTGGCGAAAGCACCAAGGCATTCTCGACATTTCCCAGCATGGCGACCCGCTCGGATATTTCAGTCCGCCAGACGGAGAAGCGATTGCAGGCAGGGAGTTTGCCGGGCTTGTCACGTACTTCGGCGGCGAATGCCCCCGGCACCTGACAACAGCGTTTGCAGTTGAGCAAATCACGGTGCTGGCAACGGCCTGTATGTCTCTCGCATCGGATCAGGGCGAGATGCTTATGTTCGCAGACGCCATCCGTGGCATCGCACATCGAACGGCCGAAGCGTTGAAGCAGGGAAAAGTTATCCGGTCGCTGGCCTTCATCGCTCTGCCAATCCTCAAGGCCAGCCACAGTGGCAATACCGATTGGGCGAATGAATTCCCGTCTCCACTGCTTGGCGGGCACCAGGCGGCCTACTTTGATTGGGCGAGGCGCATGTTTGAGGTGCTCCAAGGGCGGGGAGTTTCCGTTAACGCCGAGCTGCTCACCACACGCCGCATAGAGGCGCTGCAAGACCTGCTTAGAAATTTTTCGCAAGATACCGTCACAGAAGCCGCGCGCACCGCAACGGTGCCAGAAGGGCGCTCGATTTGCGGTTGGCTTCACCTCGAAACACAGTGCCGCCAGCTCACCGCCGAGCGCGTTGCAATTCCTTTTGAACGAAACAAACGCCAACCCGCCCGCAGCAAGAAAGGGGCTTAACGATGCGAGAGTTAATTGGCCGCTTCACGCGCATTCGTAACCCGAAGACGGGACGAATTCTTTTTGTCGGAAAGCTAAATGGCTTTGACGTTGAGTTGCGGCCAACGACAAACATTATGTTCGGCCCGGACCCGGATCAATTCGAGTTGTGGCAAGACGTTCAATCCCGATCCGAAGGCGCGACTATCCACGAAACCCAGCGGCACCTATTGCAGGGCGGCACCACGCTTGTCGTACCAGCGAAGGCCTATTGGCGACGGGATGCGCCAGCCCTAGAGCCTTTCTTCCCCGAGATAGCTCTACCGACATCGCCCCGGAAGCGCGGCCGAAAAGTCGGCAAGTCTTGACCGATCTTGCCGCCTTCGAAACATCGCACCACGCCCCATCGTGCGAATACCTCACCCTGCCCGTACCTCCCGAACCAATTTGCCCACCAACAGAACATTGACACTCATATACGAGCTCACAACGCCCGATCTTACAAAGACGAGGCGGCCTTGGCAGCCGAAGATGTCCGCAGCTGAGGTTGCTGCTGCCGAGGGCGCAGCTACTGCCGGATCGCGTCATGCCTCCAGATCGTGATGGCCGGTATACCCTGAAAGCCGACGGTTAGATCGTGTCGTTCGTGACCCTGGCTGCGTGAAAAGCACGAGTCGGTTATGAATTGCCTCGCGATTTGCGGGGGACGATCCATGAAACGGTTTATCGAAGGGGCTGATCGTAGTCAGTCCACGTTGTTGCCGGAAAGCCTCGACGATTGGATCGATGAGAGCAATCCTGTTCGTGTGGTCGATGCTTTCGTTGATGCGCTCAGTCTGGCCGAATTGGGTTTCAAGGATGTCGAGCCAGCCGTCACCGGCCGCCCCGGCTATCACCCTGCGGCCCTCCTGAAGCTCTACATCTACGGCTATCTCAATCGCGTGCAGTCGAGCCGCCGTTTGGAACGCGAAGCGCGGCGCAACCTCGAAGTGATCTGGTTGCTGCGGCGACTCGCACCTGACGACAAGACGATTGCCGACTTTCGCCGCGACAACGGCACAGCCATCAAAAAGGTGTGTGCCAAGTTCATCGAACTATGCCGCCAGATGGGATTGCTCACGAAAGCGAGCGTTGCGATTGACGGCTCCAAATTCAAGGCGGTCAACACGCGCGACAAGAATTTCACCCGGGGCAAAGTCGAGCGGCGACGCCAGCAGCTTGAAGAGAGCGTCGCGCGCTATTTGGCGCAGCTCGACACCGCCGATCTGCAGGAGCCCTCCGAGGGGCTCGCCGCGAAGACGGCGCATCTCAAGGAGAAACTCGGCAAGCTCGCGAGCGAGATGCAGAAGCTGGAAGCCCACGAAAAGGCCATGCTGGCGTCGCCAGATCAGCAGATCTCGTTGACCGATCCCGATAGCCGATCCATGGCCACAAGCGGCCGCGGATCAGGCGTCGTCGGCTACAACGTGCAGTCCGTCGTCGACACCGAGCATCATCTCATCATCGCGCACGAGGTGACGAATAGCGGCTCGGATCGCGCACAACTTGCCAATATGGGAAAGCAGGCCAAGGCAGTTCTTGGCGTCGACAAGCTCGAAGCGGTCGCCGATCGTGGTTACTACTCCGGTGAGGAACTCAAAACCTGCGACGATGCCGGCATTGCCGTGACGCTGCCGAAGCCTACGACATCCGGCATGGAAGCGAACGGGAAATTCGGCAAGCATGACTTCGTCTATCTCGTAGACCAGGACGCGTATCGTTGCCCTGCCGGCGAAGCCTTGATTTATCATTCAGGCACGGTGGACGCTGGTCGCGCTATACGCCGATATTATACGAACGCGTGCGTGAACTGCTCGCTCAAACCTCGTTGTACGACAGCCAAAAACCGCGTCATCTCTCGTTGGGAGCACGAGCATGTCATGGAAGCTGCGCAGAAGCGCCTCGACGCCGATCCGCAGGCCATGCGCCGCCGCCGCGAGACAGTCGAACACCCGTTCGGGACGCTAAAGATGCGCATGGGCGCGACGCACTTCCTGATGAAGAGGCTGAAGAACGTGGCAACCGAGATGGCGCTGCACGTGCTCGCCTACAATCTGACGCGCGTCATGAACATCATGGGCGTGAAGCCGATCATCGCGGCGATGAGGGCTTGAAGCAGAACGCCGTCGCGCGTGTGTACCCGGCCTCAGTGGAGCGATCACAGCGCACAAGGAAGCCCGTGTGCGGGATTCCAACATCGAGAGTGGAAAAATATGCTACTTTGACGCCAAGTCGGCTCAGAGAGTTCGGCTCACCCCACCCCGCAGCGTTTTCACGCAACCAAGACCCTAAGCCGACTGAGTGCCGGTGCGCAACACTGATGTGGCAGGCGGGCATGCATTCGGATCGACCCGCTTCTTGCCCTGCACAATTTGCCTTTGCCAGCTTTCTCGGTATGTAGCTTCCCAGAACGGGACTATCGACTCTTCCGAGAGTTGGCGAAACCGAGCGAGGATATGTAGTTCTCACGCTCTGAGATGCCTTGTACGCAAGAGGCAGTTGGGTCGCCGGGGGCCCTTCGGCTTTGGACGACGGGGCGCGGGTGGCATTCAACCGCGGGTGTGATCGAGCTTGTCAGATCAGGCTCGAGTCAACGGCGGGTTGGCCGGCCGGTCGAGTATGTGACGTCAACGAGTTGCGCAGTTTGCAATGGAGAGAACAGGTCGTGTGCAAGGTCATCCTTTTCGTCGCGCTCGTGCTGATGTCACCGATGCTCGCTCTGGCCGATGCCATGGACGATTGCGCCACGTCGAAGGGCGATGCGGCGATTGCGGCCTGCGATCAGGCCATTCTGCAAAATCCGCGCGAACCGAGTTTCTACTTTTTCCGCGCCAACGCCTATTTCAGCAAGCGCGACTACCCACTTGCGATTCCCGACTATACCAAGGCCATGGACCTCGATCCAACGAACCGATCGAACTACTTGAATCGCGGCAACGCCTACACCAATATGGGCGACCAGGACCGCGCGATCGCCGACTACACCAAAGCCATCGAGCTCGATCCAACATCCAGCGACCCCTACTTCAATCGCGGCAACGCCTATGCCCGCAAGGGCGAGCACGACTCGGCTATCGCCGATTATACCAAGACCCTAGAACTCGATCCGCAACACGTTCAGGCCTACAACAATCGCGGCAACCGGTATGGACTGAAGGGCGACCACGACCAGGCGATCACAGACTACACCAAGGCCATCGAGCTCGACCCGAATTTCGCTGACCCCTACCAGCACCGCGGCAACGCGTTTAGCGACAAGGGCGACCACGACCGGGCCATCGCCGACTACACGAAGGCCCTCCAGCTCGAGCCGCAAAACGCGCGCGTCCACAACAGTCGCGGCAACGCCCACATGAGAAAGGGCGCGCACGATGCGGCGATCGCCGACTACACCAAGGTCATCGAGTTCGACCCGAAATCCGCTCGCGTCTACACCAATCGCGCTGACGCTTACGGTGCCAAGGACGACCACGACCAGGCGATCGCCGACAATACCAAAGCCATCGAGCTCGATCCGAAATCCGTTGACGCCTATGACAACCGCGGCACCAGCTATCGCGCCAAG
>JANOKW010000031.1:0-10092 GCA_031419475.1 Hyphomicrobium sp.
CAACAGATGACGATAGCTCAAAAGGTTCGGCTGGATCGGCTGTGCCGTCCACGGGCCGGACGGTGCGACCGAAGGGCGAACCGTCGGGCGGTCTGGAACCACAGCCTCAGAGATAGAGCGTAGCATTAGTTGAACCAAACAAGCGCCACGGCCCTGCGGACGTGGCGCCTGTCGTTTGGCTTCCAGCCGACCCCGATCTAAGGTCCGAGAGACCACAGTCCGATAGACAACACAGACCAAACCGGGCCAAACCGGGCCTGCTCCAAAGGCGGACGAGTGACCGCAAAATCTTTAAGTTTTTAGGACCATGTTGCGGCTGTCGATCCGGCGTGGAACGCTATGTGCAGAAGCACTTCCTGCAGAAGTGCCATGTGCAGAACCGCTTCCTGCAGCAGCGCCATGCGCATTACGGATCGCGCGACATTCTAGGTGAACCGCTATGGCGACGATTAAGGGTACCAATGCACGCGATATCCTTCGGGGTACCGCTGCCAAAGACACGATTTATGGCTTCGCAGGCAACGACGACCTCTACGGCCGAACGGGCGACGATATTCTCGCCGGCGACGCAGGGTCCGATAAACTCTACGGCGAAGCAGGAAACGACCTGCTGCATGGCGGCGCAGGGGCAGACCGGCTTGATGGCGGCCTTGGTACAGACTGGGCGCTGTATCTTGAAGGCGCGACCGCCGGCGTAAACATCAATCTATCAACCCACATCGGCGCGGGTGGTGCGGCAGCGGGAGACAGGCTCTACTCTACAGAGAATGTGCAAGGCACTAAATTCAACGACGTGCTGACGGGCGACAACCTCGCAAATGTCCTCAACAGCGGACTTGGCAACGATACTCTGAATGGCGGCGCTGGCAATGACACGCTCGCCGGTGGACTTGGCGCGGACCGGCTTGATGGCGGCACGGGTGTGGACTGGGCACTCTATCTTGATGGCGCGACGGCGGGCGTCACAATTAATCTTATAACGCACATAGGGTCGGGCGGCGCGGCAGCGGGCGACCGGCTTTACAACATCGAAAATGTGCAAGGCACGAAATTCACCGACGTTCTGGCAGGCGACAACTTCGCCAACTATTTGGACGCAGGACTTGGCAACGACACGCTGAATGGCGGGGCTGGTAACGACACGCTCGAGGGCGGCGGGGGCACGGATAACTTAAACGGCGGCACGGGCAACGATCTCCTCGTCGGCGGGCTCGGCGCGGACCGGTTGGACGGCGGCACCGGCACTGACTGGGCCCTTTACAACGGATCAGCCGCAACAGCGGGTGTCACAATCAATCTGCTGACCCACATAGGATCGGGCGGAGCAGCGGTTGGCGATCGGCTCTATAATATTGAGAATGTGCGTGGCACGAAGTTCAACGATGTGCTGACGGGCGACGGCTTAGCCAACGAACTGATTGGCGATCTTGGTAACGACACGCTTAACGGCGGCGCCGGCTCCGACACGCTCATCGGCGGCGCCGGCAACGACATTCTCATCGATAGCGATGTGGCGTCTGCCGGAGACCAGGATGTATTCCGCCCCGGTACAGGCAGCGATACGATCACCGGCGACGGCAACGACGTTCTCGATTACCGGGATGCGACATCGGCTGTGATCCTGGACGTGTCGAAGACCACAATTGCCAACCTTGCCAACGGAACCGGCGGGTTCGCAGTTGGCGACAAATTTACAGGAATCAACAGTGCCTACGGTGGCGCGTATGCAGACGCGATTGTGTTGGGCACGGGCATCGGTGGCGTCGTTTATGGCTTCGATGGAAACGATAACCTGACCCTCCACGGCCAGTTTAAGCGTGCCATCGGCGGCGTTGGCAACGACACTATCGTACTTAAGGGATCGAACCAATCAGCCGAGGGCGAAGCCGGGAACGATATCCTTGATGCGTCGCAATCGACAGGTGCCGCAACACTCAATGGCGGCGCCGGTACCGACACGCTGACAGGGGGTGTGGCCAACGACTTCCTCATTGGCGGCGCGGGCGCGGATATTCTCAATGGCGGCGCTGGGATGGGAGACTGGGCACAGTATAATGATGGCGGTTTGGCCGGTGTGACGATAAATCTTGCGTTAGACACAGCCTCTGGCGGCACGGCCGCAGGCGACCAGTTGAACGGCATCGAGAACTTATTAGGATCTGGTTTTAGCGACACGCTGACGGGCGATACGGCCGCCAATATTCTCAGTGGCGCTGGCGGCGATGACAGTCTCACGGGCGGCGGCGGGGGAGACTCGCTCCGAGGCGGTCAAGGCAACGACACCCTCACCGGCGATGCGGCGGCACGCGACTTCTTTTATTTCGAGGATCTGACTGGGATAGACACGGTTACGAATTTCTTTCAAGCCAACGTTTCTTATCGCGACGCGCTCGTTGTTGACCGGTCGGTTTTCAGTCTGGGAGCGGCGTTAGACGCGTCCGAAATTGTGAATTCGCCGGGGGTCGTAGCCGCAGGGGCCTTTGCGCAATTTATTTATGATGTGAATTCAAATACGTTGTGATTCGACCGCGATGGGACGGGCGGGGGCGTTGCCGTTCATATCGCGACGCTGACAGGCGGTCCCGCGTCGCTATCGCTTTCAGACTTTGGTGTGATCGCTTAAGGCTTTGAATTTTTTTGATCGCGATATCGTTTCCAGGCGCGGCCACGGTGCTGTGGTTGAGCACTCGCAAAGCCGGCCATTACGATAGCCACAAACCTATTCCATAAAATTTTAGCAGTTCTTTAACGGCCCGGTTCATGCGGGCGTAGTGTTGTTGCGCACAAACATGACCGGCCACCTCCCATATTAGGATTTTATTTAGGGCGGGCGTTTAAAGATTATCGTGCTCGACAGGCCTCTGAGTTTTGCGACCCCCCTCGTGGACTGAGCCTGTAGCGCGCGAGAGAGAAATTTTGGGATCAGTGGAGTTACACAACAATGGCACGTATTAGAGGCACATCGGTCGGCGAAACCCTGTTTGGCACAACCGCGAACGATTCGGTCTATGGCTTGGAAGGCAACGACACGCTCCTTGGCGGCGACGGTAACGACACGCTCGACGGCGGCTACGGCAACGACACTCTGAACGGCGGCAATGGCAACGATCGTCTCGTCGGCGGAAACGGCAACGACGTAATGTACGGCCTTGCTGGCATCGACCGCATTTTCGGCGGCAACGGCCAAGATTCGGCCAGCGGCGGCACTGAAGCCGACTATATCGACGGCGGCCGCGACGACGACAACGTGACTTTGTCGGGCGTGACGGGCCTTAACGGTGGGGACGGAAACGACACAATTTATGGTGGATTGGGCGACGACATCGTGAATGGCGACGCGGGCAACGACTTTCTCGTCGGGGGCGCTGGCATAGATACCGTCAACGGCGGCGCGGACACGCTCGCACTTGCTGGCGGCGTCTATGGCGGCGGTGACTGGCTCTCCTATTCAGACTCGACCACAGCAGTGGGCGTTGCCGTGGCCACAAGCGGCGCGGGCACCGGTGGTGCTTTGAGCGACATATGGTCAAACGTCGAGCATCTTTTCGGTTCCAAGTTCGGCGATACCCTGACGGCCTCGGCTTCGCGTGGCGGTTACGTTGTCGGCGGCGCTGGCGGTGACATTATCAATGCTGCCGATCAGACATCGACCACCGAATTTGAAATCATGCGCGGCGACTTGGGCTTCGACACCTTGAACGGTGTCGCCAGCGATGCGGATTGGTTCCAAGCTCAGTACGACATGGGCATGGACCGCTTCGAGAACTTCCAGACGGCGGCAGTTGCCAGCATCGGCGCTGACTCGGACAAGATCTATGTGTCAAAGGCTATGTTCGCGCTAGCGGATACCGCTGGTGGCCCTCTCGGCGCGGCTGCATTCGTCGCGAACGCAACGGGTGTTGCAACTCTCTCGACCCAGCGTTTGATCTTCGAAACCGACACCAGAATCCTCTGGGCTGATAAGGACGGTGTGGGAACGAAATACGAAGCTGTTGCCATTGCCGTGCTCGACGATGTCGACAACGCGGTTGCAGCTCTCACCGCTTCCGACTTCTGGGTCATTGCCTAAGTTTCGGTTTGGAGTGCGAGACTGATTAGTGCGGGCCGGAGTTCAAACGAACTCCGGCCCCAACTCTATTTAGCAACCCGCAGGACCATCGCTTTCCGCCTCCGATGTGCTAAACGACGAGCGGCGGCCCATGCCGTTCCTGTGTTTCCTTGCCATCCGGAAGCCCCATGCAGCGTTCGACGTATCTCCAGCCAGCGGCCATGTTCTGGGATCGCACGACGAAGCGTGCCATCGATGAAGCGGACGTTCCATCCTGGCGTGGGTTGCCGCTCGCCGGCGGGCTGCTGTCGTTTGCGGCACTCGATATTCTCACACGCGGGGCAGGCGGCACGTCTCGGCGGACAGTGGTGCTTGGAGACGCGTTCAGCGGCGACTGGGGCCGCGATGCGATTGCGGCGTCTGATCTTCTAGGGAATTTGACGGAGCACCGGCCGCGCCTTGCGGGGCTCTCGCTGGATCGCCCGCGCATCATGGGCATCGTCAATGTGACGCCCGATAGTTTTTCGGACGGCGGACAGCATGCAAACACACGAGCGGCGATTGATCACGCGTTGCGCCTCGCGGACGAGGGGGCGGATATTCTCGACATTGGCGGCGAGAGTACGCGGCCGGGGTCGGACGCCGTTGCACTCAAAGAGGAATTGAGCCGGGTTATTCCGGTGATCGAAGGATTGCGCGGCAAGACGGACAAGTTGATTTCGATCGATTCCCGTAAGGCTGAAGTGATGCGTCAGGCGGCCGCTGCGGGCGCGGATATTTTAAACGACGTTTCGGCATTGACGCAC
Source organism: Hyphomicrobium sp. (assembly GCA_031419475.1). Lineage (GTDB taxonomy): Bacteria > Pseudomonadota > Alphaproteobacteria > Rhizobiales > Hyphomicrobiaceae > Hyphomicrobium_B. Next base: position 4,855 of record JANOKW010000031.1, read on the forward strand.
GATCCGGATGCGCTTGGCATTGCTGTTGAAACGGGCTTGCCTGTTATATTGATGCACGCGCAGGGCGATCCCAAGACCATGAACGTCGATCCGCAATATAAGGATGTGGTGCTCGACGTGTTCGATTTTCTCGAGCAGCGGATCCGGGCTTGCGAGGCAGCGGGCATTTCAAAAGCAAAGATCGTCGCCGATCCTGGCATTGGGTTTGGCAAACACCTGCACCACAACGTTGCCGTGATGGCCGCCCTCTCGCTCTATCATGGGCTTGGTGTACCGTTGCTCTTAGGCGCAAGCCGCAAAAAGATGATCGGGCAATTGTGCAATGTCGATGATGCGATGGCGCGCGTTCCGGGATCTCTCGCGTGCGCGATTGTTGGCGCTGAGGCCGGTGTTCAGATTTTTCGCGTGCATGATGTCAAGGAGACCAGGCAGGCACTTGAAGTTTGGCGCGCTTGCCAAGCCGGAACCGAAAAAGATCTGGGTTGAGAGCGGTCAGCTGCGGTTCAACTCGCAGCAGCGCGCCGATCGGCAAGGCGCTGTTCGGCAGCCAGCAATATAGCTTTACGCAAATCATCGATCTTGGACAACTTGCGATCGATGCCGAGATGCTGCGCTTCGGCGAACTTGCGCAGGTTATCCGCGCCTTTGATCTCAGTGAGTTTGCGGGCAAGACCCTCGCGCCCCGTTTTGGTCAAGACGACCATGGCGCTGAAGGCGTAGGGGTCGAAAGGCGCATCAGATTTTGCGTCAGGGGATTTCGCGTCAGGCGCCGGTTTCTGTTTTCCTTTTTCGGTTGCGGCAGCGGCGGGCGCTGGTGTCTCTTCCGGCATTTGCCAGACGCGCATAAAGTTGACGGCTTTAGTCAGAGCTTCAACGAGCTTTTCTGCGGCGTTTTCGTCAAGCGCCGTTTCGCGCCGGACGTGGGCACGGAAGAACGCCTTCATGCGCTCATTTTGCCAAAGCTGTGATCCTTGGGACATCGCCGTATCTTTGCTTATTGCGCCGCGACCTTCTCCTTTTGCGCTGATTTGGTGCCATTCTCCAGGAACTTCTGGATCTCGCCGTGCAGCTCTTTGACGTCGCCAATGGCATCGCCGTATTTGGCGTCGATGGAACGGCGTTCGGAAATGAAATCGAAGGCGTTGGCGATGCCGTCGCGCTGCGGCAGGAAGGTATCCAGTAGCGGGTGCACGAGGCCGATTTCCTCAATCAACATATAGTCCCGGTTGTCGTCGCGCACGTAGTTGGCGAGACAGGTATAGCGCCGCTCTGCCATTGGGATTTCCATCAAGTCATCGAGATTGCGCTTGTCTTCGATAAGAAGCGCGATGCGATCGACCGCGAGCTGGGACACGTAATCGGGGCGGAACGGGACAACCACCTTGTCGGCCGTTTTCAATGCGGCAAGCGCTGCGAAGGAGAGGCCGGGCGGGCAATCGAGGATCACGACGTCGAAGTCCCCTTCGAAGCGCCGGATCAGGCTTTCGATGCGCCCGCGCACGCGGTTTGCCACAACGTCCGGCACATGGCTTTGGTTGGCCTGTTTCAAATAGAGTTCGCCCTGGATGTCTTCGAGCAACAGGGAGCCGGGCACGAGCGAAACGGTGGCTGGCTTATTGCCGGGGCCCTGAACATCGCCGACGTTGCGGGCAACGTAGTCGCGGGCGTTCGCCGGGATGCCGTCGAACAGGTCGTAAAAGTAGTCCGATATCGTTTTGCCGTCCTTGCGGGCCTCGTTCCAGCCGTGACCACCCATAAGGATGAGCGAGGCATTGCACTGAGAATCGAGATCGAGCACAAGGACGCGCTTTCCCCCGTAGACGCTCAGTGCGTGTGCCAGCATCACCGCAACGGTGGATTTGCCGACGCCACCCTTTCTATTCGCCACTGCAAGAAAGAAAGCCATGCCTAAACCCCCTATAAACTAAACCAAACGCCTGCCGGCGTACCCCCGCCCGCACTGTTGCTATCGGCTAGCCGGTCTATGGGCCGATTCCGTGGCCCAAGGCCATGCCCAAACACCCAAGGTCCAAGACCCAACGCCCAACACCATGTTTCAAGACAGGCCTAGCGCAGCTATAGCCGTCAAACTCGAATGCCGATGCAACCGAGGCGTGAAAGTGGTGTGCAAATTGCCTAATCTCAACGTCAGAGACGCAAAATGGTGCAAGTTGTTCAGAAGTGTTGCGCTCTTGCCCACAACGGCTGGCCCGTTAGCGTGAAAGACCCTTCGCCCGCCGTCGTGCGCCGGAGTATGGTTGGCGCTAAATTGGCACCGATTTCAATGAACTGATAAACGAAACGAGGGGTTACATGTCGCGCCGCTATTTTGGAACCGATGGCATCCGTGGCCTAGCGAACCAGCATCCAATGACCTCGGAAATCGCGCTCAAGGTGGGCATGGCGGCCGGTAAGATCTTCCATACGGGCGCGCATAAGCACAGGGTGGTGATCGGTAAGGATACGCGCCTGTCGGGCTATATGCTCGAAGCCGCGCTGATGTCTGGTTTTACGTCGGTCGGGATGGACGTGTTTCTATTGGGGCCGATGCCAACGCCGGCCATTGCCATGTTAACTAAATCGCTGCGCGCCGATCTCGGGGTCATGATTTCCGCCTCGCATAATCGTTTTGACGACAACGGCATCAAGTTGTTCGATCCGGATGGCTACAAACTGTCCGACGATATGGAACGCCAGATCGAAGATTTAATCGATTCTGACAGCAGCTCCCTGCTGGCGGCACCCGATAAGATCGGCCGGGCGACGCGCGTTGAAAGTGCCCAAGAGCGCTACATTGAATTTGCCAAACGGACGCTGCCGAAAAACCTGCGCCTAGACGGGTTGCGCATTGTCATCGATTGCGCGAACGGCGCTGCTTACAAGGTTGCGCCAGAAGCACTCTGGGAACTTGGCGCCGAAGTGATCAAAATCGGCGTTGAACCAAACGGCCGCAATATCAATTACAAGTGCGGGTCAACGGCGCCTGAAGCCTTGATCGAGAAAGTCAAAGAGCTGCGCGCCGATATTGGCATCGCGCTCGATGGCGACGCCGACCGCGTTGTCATCATTGATGAAAAAGGCCAAATTGTCGATGGCGATCAGCTGATGGCGGTAATCGCGGAAAGCTGGCACCGGAGTGGAAAGCTGGCGGGCGGCGGCATCGTTGCGACCGTGATGAGCAACCTTGGGCTTGAGCGTTATCTCAAAGAAATCGGCCTATCGCTTGCACGCACGCCGGTGGGCGACCGCTATGTCACCGAACATATGCGCAAGCACGGCTACAACGTTGGCGGCGAGCAGTCTGGCCATATCGTGTTGTCGGACTTCACAACGACGGGCGATGGACTGGTTTCCGCGCTTCAAGTTCTTGCCTGCGTGATCACGACTGGAAAACCCGTCTCTGAAGTGTGCAGCCGGTTCGAGCGATTGCTGCAAATCTTGCAGAACGTGCGCTATGGCAGCGGCAAGCCGCTGGAAGACAGCCGCGTCGTCAAGGCCATTGAATCGGCCAAGGTCAAGCTTGGGGATCGAGGACGACTCGTCATCCGGCCTTCGGGAACGGAGCCGGTGATCCGCGTGATGGCGGAAGGCGATGACGAAGGCATGGTCTCGAGCGTCGTTGGCGATATAGTCGATGCCGTGCGATCGGCGGCTGCCGCATAGAATTTATTACTTTCGTAATTGGGCCATTCAACGGGCGCGCGACATCGGTTGCGCGCCCGAAATTTATTTGGCGTTAACCCTTGAGCGTCACGCGTGCTCCAAATCGGGATGCCGCTTAAGTCTCCCTTAAAACTTGTGCGCCATAGTCGGTGATGAAGACGAGTTTCAGGGGCGGAGCGATCCGCCTCGTAGGACAAACGGAATGTGGCGTGTCACCCAGCCGGGTGCGGTCACGTTCCGCAAGACGCCTCACGAGCGGTTTGCTCCAAAGGCTTTTCGCGTTCGATTTCCTGTTCCCTTGTGCGCGTACGGTGCTTTTTTTTCAGCGCCCAGGATCGTCGTTCAGGGAGGCCCATGGTCTTGCCGTCTCAAGAAACTGGTTCACGCCAGGCGATAAGACAGTTGAGCATGGTCAGGGTGCCGCGATTTTTGTTGCGGGTCTCTAAGAGACGAGGGAACGAGGATTATGAAAGTTCGGATCGCGTGCATTTCGGTTGCGCTCGCAGCGGCTCTGCCAGCATCGGCCGCCGATTGGAATGATGGAGCCGGCAGTCTCAAGGATATGAGCGGAGCGGCGGCTGTGGCTGTGCCGGCGCCTGTTCCGGTTCAGACCTATCGCGGCGCTTGGTATTTCCGCTTTGACGGCGGCATTGGCAGCATCAATACGCCGAGCCTTCTTGAATCGGGTCTCGACATCGGTGATCGAGATGGACCCGGCCCCGCCACGGGCCCGGATTTCCGCGCCACGCAGCCCGATTGGTTCAGTGCCGACTTCAGCACCTTCGCGACCGTCGGCGGCGGTGCCGGTTACAATTTCAGCAACGGCTTCCGCGTTGATGCGACGATCGAAAAACGCTTCAAAGACGATGTGCTGCTTGAGGGAACGGATAGCTGGGAAACGCACTCTGCGTGCCTTGCCACCGGGTGCTGGCAGCCTTTGGTTCCCGCATCTACCACAAACTTCGACGTCACGGACGAGACGAAAATCGATGCCACTCTTTGGATGGTCAACGCCTACTACGACCTCTTTTCAAACCGCGGCTTCACGCCCTACATCGGCGCCGGCATCGGCTTTGCTTGGAATGAATTGAACCGGCGCCACACGAGCACCTACACGGTTTGCGATGACGCAACCGGAACATGCCGCGCGCCAACAACCGAATCTGCCTCAGGTCGCGCCAACAAGTTCACGCTCGCATACGCTGCAATGGCGGGTGTCAGCTATGACCTCACCGAAATGACGGCGGTTGATCTCGGATACCGCTATCTGTTCATCTCTGGCAGCGACATCGCGATCGACATCAACGATGACATTTCACGCGTCGAAATTGGCGACCAGCACGTCCATCAATTCCGTGCAGGCCTGCGCTTCAACGTCAACTAAATGCGCAAATCGAAATTGTGAATGAGTAAATGCGCAATCGAAATTGTGAATGAGACTAAGGGCGGGTCCGAGGGGTCTGCCCTTCGTCTATAGCGGCGTTGCTTGAAGGCGCTTAGGGCGCGGCCTAGTGTTATGTCACAAACATTTGAATCTGCGCATGCCGCGAATATGATTCAACGTTTGCATGGCAC
>JANOKW010000032.1:0-11315 GCA_031419475.1 Hyphomicrobium sp.
GGGCACCGTCACGAATATCGCCGACTACGGCGCGTTCGTTGAACTCGAAGCCGGCGTCGAAGGCTTGATCCACGTCTCGGAAATGAGCTGGACCAAGAAGAACACGCACCCCGGCAAGATCGTCTCGACCAGCCAGCAGGTCGAAGTTCAGGTTCTCGAAGTCGATCAGCAGAAGCGCCGTATTTCGCTTGGGCTTAAGCAGACCCAGGAAAATCCCTGGGACGGCTTCCTGACGCAACATCCCAAGGGCTCGACCGTCGAAGGTCCGATCCGCAATATCACCGAGTTCGGTCTCTTCATCGGTCTCGATAACGGCGTCGACGGCATGGTGCACTTGTCCGATCTGGATTGGTCGAAGCCGGGCGACGAAGCCATCAAGGATTACAAAAAGGGCGACGCCGTTAAGGCCATCGTGCTCGACGTTGATGGCACAAAGGAGCGCATCTCGCTTGGCATCAAGCAGCTCTCCGGCGATCCGGTCGATGCTATGGCCCGCTTCAAGAAGGGCGACGCTGTCACCTGTACTGTTACGTCGGTTCAGGAAAACGGCATCGAAGTCAAACTCGCCGACAGCGATTTGACCGCCTTCGTCAAGCGTTCGGATCTTTCGCGCGAACGGTCTGAGCAGCGTCCTGAACGCTTCAGCGTCGGCAACAAGGTCGATGCGGCCGTGTTGACGGTCGATAAGGCTGCGCGCCGGATCACCGTATCGATCAAGGCCCTCGAAATTGCCGACGAGAAGCAGGCCGTGGCTCAATATGGGTCATCGGATTCGGGCGCCTCGCTCGGCGATATCTTTAAGGCCGCGATCAAGAAGCGCGAAACGACCGACGAAGACGCAGAGTAATCTTTGGGGTCCTACAACTATCTGCGTTTCTATCAGGGATTAATAGAGCGCGCGGTACGGAAAGTGCTGCGCGCTTACCTTTTTGGGGTGCCGCACGGGTCAGGCGTTGCGGGCGGCCCGTTCCTTGCCTAACCTGAGACAAGATCGACAGAATAACTGTTGCCAGCGGCGGCGCATCGTGTGCCCCTACGGCCTTCGGAGGACTGCCCCCATGCTCGAAACGGAAACCGTACTGGATCGCCGCCGGTTACGCCGGTCGCTATCGTTATGGCGCGGGCTCGGCGTCGCGGGGTTGGCGCTTGCAATCGGCGCCTTAGTTCTCGGCGGCGACAAGCTTGCGACGCTCAGCGGCAAGAAGCAAATCGCCCGCATTGCCATTGAAGGCACGATCATGGAAAGCCGTGATCAGCTCAAGATGCTGAAAGAGATTGCCGAAGCCGATCACGTCGCGGGCGTTCTGCTGTACGTCAACAGCCCTGGCGGCACGACGACGGGCGGCGAAGCGATCTACGAATCCTTGCGCGAAATCGGCAAAAAGAAGCCTGTTGTTGCGCAATTTGGCACGGTCGCGGCTTCGGCCGGTTACATCGTCGGTCTCGCCAGCGATCACATCGTGGCGCGCGGCAACACGATTACAGGCTCCGTCGGCGTCATCGTCCAATGGCCCGAGTTCGCCCAGTTGATGGAAAAGATCGGCATTAAAGTGAATGAAGTGAAGAGCGGGCCGCTCAAAGCCGCGCCATCGCCCTTCGCGCCCATGGATGACGCCAGCCGCAAAGTGACCGAAGGCATGGTCAGCGACGGCTTCACATGGTTCATTGGCTTGGTCGAGGACCGGCGCGGCATCAAAGTGGCCGCAGTGCCAGGTCTCTTGGAAGGCGGCATTTTTTCCGGCCGCGAAGCCCTGGCCGCGAAACTCATCGATGAGATTGGCGGCGAAGACGAAGCCGTGAAGTGGCTCAAGGACGTCAAAAACGTCGATAAAGATGCAAAAGTCGTCGATTGGTCGCCAAGCAGTGGACCGAGTTTCGGCATCGGTTCTATGACGTCCCGGGCCGTCAGTGGCATATTCGGCGAACAGGCCGGGAAAATCGCTGCCTTTTTGACCCGTGATTCGACGTTTTCGTCACTTGGCCTTGACGGTCTCGTTTCAGTTTGGCATCCTTCTGATAAATAAGAAGAATTGATCGCATGGCTGGGGAGCATAACGTGATCAAATCAGAACTCGTGCAACGGATAGCGGCAGCTAATCCGCATCTTTATCACCGCGATGTCGAGCGCATCGTGAACGTCATCTTCGACGAGATCGTCGATGCGCTGTCACGCGGTGACCGCGTTGAACTCCGTGGCTTCGGTGCGTTCACGGTCAAACATCGTGCCGCGCGTCAGGGCCGTAACCCGCGCACCGGCACGACAGTTTCGGTCGCCGAAAAGTTCGTGCCGTTCTTCAAGACAGGCAAGGAACTGCGCGACCGGCTCAATCACAAAGGCAAGACCCCGCACTGAGACTGTTCTGATGTGCGTCGCGTTTGCTGAAATTCGTCACAGGAGTGCACCGCGGTGCTCAGGCGTCTGGTATCGTTGCTTATTGCTTTCCCGCTCGGCGTAGTGCTCGTGGCGCTGGCCGTGTCCAATCGACATCCGGTTCAGCTGGTCCTCGATCCGTTCAGACCGGAAAGCCCGGCGCTTGCACTCGAGCTTCCGTTCTATGCTTACATTCTCGGCGCACTCGTGCTGGGCGTCATCTTTGGCGGCGTGGCGACGTGGATGAGCCAAAGCCGCTGGCGCCGCACGGCCCGTGTGCAAGGTCAGCGCGCGCATCGTTTTGAAGCCGAGGCGGATCGCCTGACGCGGCAGCAGGAAGCGGACATTTCACCGTCCAAGCAACTTGCTGTTGCTGGCCGCTAACAATTACATCTGAAGCAACATGACACTCGACGCACTTACAGTCTTTGGCCTCGTGGCCCTTTCAGTCATGCTGCTATTCTATATTTATGAAGACGAGAGCCCTTGGTGCATTTTCGGCTTCGCGATTGCTTGTGCGGCCGCATCGGCCTATGGATTTCTGCAAGGCGCTTGGCCGTTTGGTGTCGTTGAAGCGATCTGGACGGTTATGGCGTTCAAGCGGTGGCAAAAGCGCCGCCTTGCCGGCAAGCCCTGATTCCAGACCTTCAAAGTTTCGGCTTTCACACGTTTAAGTCCTGTTGCTCATGCCGACCGAAGTCAAAATTTGCGGTTTAAAAACAATCGAGGCCGTCGATGCGGCACTCGACGGTGGCGCCGATTATATCGGTCTCGTGTTTTTTCCGCGCAGTCCGCGCCACGTCGATATCAAGACGGCGTTGACGCTTGCCGATCGCGCGCGGGGCCAAGCTAAAATCGTCGCTCTGTTCGTCGATCCAGATGACAAGGTTCTCGATAGCATCATCGAGACCGTACAACCGGACATGATCCAGTTGCATGGCGACGAAAGCGGTCCGCGCGTGCGCGAAATCCGCAAGCGCTTTCATCTTCCCGTCATCAAGGCCATAAAGGTTGGTACCGCCGTCGATGCCGCCCGCGCACTGCGCTACAACGAATCTGCCGACCTCATCCTTTTTGACGCGAAAACACCAGCTGGCGCCAAGTTGCCCGGCGGAAATGGACTGTCGTTCGATTGGCGCGCGCTTGCGGCAGTGAAAGACCAAATGAAGTTCATGCTGTCTGGCGGGTTGACGGCAGAAAACGTCGGCGCGGCGATTGCCATGACGGGAGCCGGCGCGGTCGATGTTTCGTCAGGCGTCGAAAGCGCGCCCGGCGTTAAGGACGCGGGGTTGATCCGCCGCTTCCTTCAGGCAGTAAAGAAAGTTAAGCAGAATTAGATTTTTCCCTCCGTAAAGGACGGGGAGAGGGAACTGACCCCGAGGACACCTCATGGCGACGAACAAGCAGAAATCGAACGAGCCAAAACTCAACAGCTATAAAAGCGGCCCAGACGACAAAGGTTTCTTTGGCCTCTTTGGCGGACGGTTCGTTGCCGAAACGCTTATGCCGCTGATCCTCGAGCTTGAGCGTGCCTATGAAGAGGCCAAGAAGGATCCAACGTTCCAGGCCGAGATCGATTACCTCAATTTGCATTATGCCGGGCGGCCGAGCCCGCTCTACTACGCCGACCGCATGACGAAGGAGCTCGGCGGCGCCAAGATCTATTTCAAGCGCGATGAGCTGAACCACACCGGCTCGCACAAGATCAACAATTGCCTGGGGCAAATTCTTCTCGCCCGCCGCATGGGGAAGTCGCGCATTATCGCCGAGACGGGTGCCGGTCAGCATGGCGTCGCGGTTGCAACTGTGTGCGCGAAGTATGGTATGGGCTGCGAAATCTATATGGGCGCCACTGATATCGAGCGCCAGGCGCCGAACGTCGCGCGCATGATCCTGCTCGGCGCCAAGCTCAATCCTGTCACGTCGGGCGCTGGCACGCTGAAGGACGCCATGAACGAAGCCCTTCGCGATTGGGTGACGAACGTGCGCGATACCTATTATCTCATTGGCACGGCGGCGGGGCCCCATCCCTATCCGGCAATGGTACGCGATTTCCAATCGATCATCGGCAAGGAAACGCGCGAGCAGATGATGCAGGCGGAGGGGCGCCTTCCTGATACGCTTGTTGCCTGCATTGGCGGCGGATCAAACGCCATTGGCCTGTTCCACCCCTTCCTTGACGACAAGGACGTTGCGATTTACGGAGTCGAAGCCGGTGGACATGGGCTCGATGTCGATAACGGACATGCGGCATCCATGACGGGCGGGTCGCCGGGTGTTCTGCACGGCAACCGCACGTATCTTTTGCAGGATGGCGATGGCCAAATCCTCGAAGGGCATTCGATTTCAGCCGGTCTCGATTATCCAGGCGTTGGCCCCGAACATTCCTGGCTCAAATCAAACGGCCGCGTGACCTATGTTGCCATTACCGACAAGGAAGCACTCGAAGCGCTGCAGTTCTGTACGCGCATGGAAGGCATCATTCCGGCGCTCGAACCAAGCCACGCGCTTGGCCACGTCATGAAACTTGCGCCCAAGCTTCCGAAAGACAATCTGCTCGTTATGAATCTGTGCGGGCGCGGCGATAAGGATTTGTTCACGGTAGCAAAGGCTTTGGGGTTAAAGATTTAATACTGTCACCACATCGTCTTAACGCCGAATGACTTAATGCCAACGTCGTTCGTCGCTATCGCCAAGTTCTCTATCCGGCACTGCGCCGCCAATAGCCGGTCAAAGGGGTCGCGATGATCGCCCGGTAAGGAGCCTGCGAGATCGGCGTGCTCTATAGATATTGGCAGTTCGCGAAAATTTTGGGATTGCAGGATGCGCCGGAATTGCCCGGCCATCCACTCCGCTTCCGGCAGCTTTCCAATCCGCATCTTCGTCGAAATCTCCCAGGCAGACGCCGCACTGACGAAGACTTCCGTGCTGTGGTCTTCAATCATCCTGATCACGGTTCGCGATAGCTTTCTGCTGCCCGCTGCCCACCACAGGAACGCATTCGTGTCGAGAAGCAGACTCATGTCTTGGGCGGATTCTGCGGCCGCTTAGCCGGTCTCTTGCGGCGCATGGGCCGGGAAAGGCCCTCCCAGGCGTCAAGCTCTGCCTCTGGAAGGGGGGCGAAGAAGGAATCCGGAGCAGAAATCAGGCCTTTGAAAGCTCCGAACTTTCGCTTAGGTGCCGCTTTTCCGGCATCGACAGCAACGAGGCGTGCTGCGGGCTTGTCGCGGCGCGCGATCACGACTTCTTCGCCGGCTTCCGCGCGTTCGATGAGTTTCGACAAGTTCGTTTTGGCTTTGTGGACCGAGTAAATTGCCATGCATCACTCCTTAGCTAGGACATTAGCTAATACTGGTCTTATGGTCAATGAAGACGAGCCACCCTTGACCATACCGCCCTTGCGTCTTAGGACCGGCGAGCAACCCAGGGATAGAAGGTGTTATGTCAACGGCCACACGCATCGACCAGCGCTTCGCCGCGCTCAAAAAAGAAAACCGTCCCGCCCTTGTGACATTCATCTCGGCTGGCGACCCCGATCTCGCAACCAGTGAGAAAATCCTGGCCGGGCTCCCGGCTGCTGGCGCTGACATCATCGAACTCGGAATGCCGTTCTCCGATCCCATGGCCGATGGCCCCGCCATCCAAATGTCATCGCAGCGGGCGCTGAAATCCGGCCAGACCATGATCAAGACGCTTGAAATGGTGCGCCGCTTCCGCAAGTCCGACAAAGACACGCCACTCGTTTTGATGGGCTACTACAACCCAATCTATGTCTACGGCAACGCGCGCTTCCTGAAGGATGCCAAGGACGTTGGCGTCGATGGCCTCATCGTTGTCGATGTGCCGCCCGAAGCCGACGACGAGTTGTGCCTCCCGGCCGTTGCGGAGGGCTTGAACTTCATTCGCCTCGCCACGCCGACGACGGACGCCAAGCGCCTTCCCGCCGTTCTCAAGAACACCTCCGGCTTCGTCTATTACGTCTCAATCACCGGCATTACCGGCGCCGCCGCCCCGGTTGTGGACGACGTTCACAACCAAGTGAAGCGGATCAAGGGGCAGACCGAACTTCCTGTTGTTGTCGGGTTTGGCGTAAGAACAGGCGATCAGGCCAAGGCGTTAGCAAAAGGTGCGGACGGCGTGGTGGTTGGCTCCGCCCTAGTTCAAGCCATTGAAAAGTCTTTAGAATCAAACGGCCAGCCGACTACAGAGACGGTTCCCGCTGTGTTAAACATGGTGCACGAATTGGCTGCGGCGCTGCGCACGCCTTGACCATAGGCCACGATATCCACCAAAAGGTATGTTATCAGGGTCTCAATGAGCCCAGATAGCGGCTAACTTCCCTTATCGCCGGGGAGGGCCCGGCGATAGATTACGCCGCCCTACAACATTCGAACGCGTCCCGGAGGTTTCCGCCAGCCACGTTTTGGCGGAGCGTCGAGCGATGAGGAGCCAATCGCAGTGAACTGGATTAACAACGTCGTCCGCCCGAAAATACGCGGACTGTTGTCGCCCACGAAGCGCGAGGTCCCGGACAATCTTTGGGTCAAGTGCCCAGAGAGCGGGCAGATGGTGTTTTACAAAGATCTCGAGGCCAACGAGTTTGTTGTGCCTGGGTCCAACTATCACATGCGCATGGGTGCCGATCAGCGCCTGCGCCACCTCTTCGACAGCGGCGACTATACGAAGATTGCGGTACCGGCTGTGCCGCAAGATCCGCTGAAGTTCCGGGATGGGCGCAAATATACCGATCGCCTGAAAAACGCCAAAGCCGATACGGAACTCGATGACGCTGTGCTTGTTGGCGACGGCACACTTGAAGGCCAGCCTGTCGTGGCAGCGGCTCAGGATTTCCGCTTCATGGCCGGCTCGCTCGGCATGGCGGCAGGTGAAGCCATCATCACCGGCATGCTGAAGGCCGTCGAACTCAAAACTCCCTTCATTTTGTTTGCGGCCTCTGGCGGCGCGCGCATGCAGGAAGGCATCCTCAGCCTCATGCAGATGCCGCGCACGACGATTGCCGTGCAGCGTTTGCGCGAGGCCAAGCTTCCCTACATCGTCGTCCTCACCGATCCGACGACGGGCGGCGTGACCGCATCTTACGCAATGCTCGGCGACATCCATATCGCGGAACCCGGAGCCCTCATCTGCTTTGCGGGTCCGCGCGTCATTCAACAGACAATTCGCGAACAACTGCCGGACGGTTTCCAGAGGTCCGAGTATCTTCTCGCTCACGGCATGGTCGATATGGTCGTGCACCGGCACATGCTGCGCGAAACGCTGGCGCGCGTTTGCCGCCTTTTGATGGTGGGCGTCTCGTCCAGCAAGCCGGCGTCGCAACACAAGAAGATCAACGGCAAAGCGTACATGAATGGCTCGTCCGTTGACGCTAAAGTTATCGAGACGGCCGCTCGGGAAACGGGCGGCGTCATCGAGCCGGAACCTGTGCCATCGAGCCAGCGCTTCGATCCCACGCGTGCGGACAAGACCAAGCGCGAGAGCGACTCGATGCCCGCCACGCAGCCCCCGAAGGACGCTCCACGCGGCGCTTAACCGGCACTTTCCTTCAAGCTTTGAGCGCGGGCTCCTCCCATGGCACAAACGACGACACGCCCAACGAGCGACGCGCTTCTCGCTCAGATGAAGCTCTTGCACCCCAAGCTCATCGATCTCTCGCTCGGGCGCGTCGAGCGGCTGCTTGGCAAGCTTGGTTCGCCCGAAACGCGCCTGCCGCCTGTGATCCACATCGCTGGAACCAACGGCAAAGGTTCGGTGACGGCGTATCTGAAAGCGATTTTTCAGGCCGCCGGCAAGCGCGTGCATGTTTATACCTCCCCGCATCTGGTGCGTTTTCATGAGCGCATCGAACTCGCCGGCAAGGACGGCAAGGCCCGCGCCATCAGCGAGGATGCGCTGGTCGATGTTCTCATGCGCGTCAACGCCGTCAACGATGGCGACGACATCACTCAGTTCGAAATCACGACCGCCGCCGCGTTTCTCGCTTTCTCCGAAACGCCCGCCGACGTTCTACTTCTCGAAGTCGGGCTTGGCGGACGGCTTGATGCGACCAACGTCATTCCGAAGCCGGCGCTGTCGATCATCACGCCGATCTCAATGGATCACGCGGAAAAACTCGGGCCGACGCTCTCAAAAATCGCGCTTGAAAAAGCCGGCATTCTGAAACGCGGTGTCACGGGTATCGTCGCGCCACAGGTTGATGAGGTGATGCGCGTCATCGAAGCGCGTGCCAACATTGCCGGAAGCCCCCTTGTCGTTGGGGGGCGTGACTACGATGCTTTCGAACAAAACGGGCGGCTGATCATCCAACGCGAAGATACACTTCTCGATTTGCCGCTCCCTGCACTCATCGGCCGTCACCAAGTCACCAACGCCGGTGCCGCTGTTGCGGCCGTGTTGGCGCTTGCCCAACAGCGCCCGGAATTGGGCCTCGATGAAGCAGCCATCGCCAAGGGGCTGCGCACGGTCGAGTGGCCAGCCCGCATGCAACGCCTGACGAGGGGGCCGCTCCCGGACATCCTCGGCCCGGAAACGGAGCTGTGGCTTGACGGCGGGCACAACCCTGCCGCTGGCGACATGCTGGCCGATACGCTCGTCAGCCTCGAAGAAAAAGCACCCAAACCGACCTACCTCATCGTCGGCATGATGGGCCAAAAAGATGCGCTGGGATTCCTGGCGCCGTTTCGCGGCCTCGTGCGCACGATCTACACGGTGCCCATTCCGGGCGCGCATGAGGCGCCCCATTCTGAGGAAACGCTGGCCGAGATCGCGCGCAGCGCCGGGCTCAACTCGATCTATTGCGCGGGCGTTGTCGATGCGCTCGAAATGATTGTCGATCTGCCGGTCGAGAATAAGCGTGTCTTGATTTGCGGGTCGCTCTATCTCGCAGGCCACGTGCTTGGGCTGCAGCTTGGCGTCACGCCGCAGTCGAATTGACATGGACGGCGCACAGCGACGACCCGTAGGTCGTGGGTGAGCACTTTCTTGCGAACCCCGACGCCGCAACACCAGTGCGTACCGCACGTCCGCTCTCAACACCGTCATCCCGTCGTCGCGAGAGCGACCGTGCGGAACGCACGGCAGGACGGGACCCAGCCAAGTGTCAGTTTGAGGGAAAGCAAGAGGGCAATGTATCCGCATCGCGTTGCCTTTCCGAACCACTGTCCAGCGTTCGCTGTTCTTCGCGCATCGGATGCAGCACGAGAAAAGGGGCCGCGACTACCGTTGCGATGCGGATGCTTGGCTGGGTTCCCGCCGTGGTTCCGCTTGCGCACGCGCGCGCGGCGCGGGAATGACGGAGGCGGAGATAGTGGTGCCGCACCGCGACGAACCGTAGGTCGTGGGTGAGCACTTTCTTGCGAACCCCGACAGACACAATCTCAAATGAAATGTCGCTCCTCGGCCCCGATGCCGGCACCAACTCTCAATTATCTTTAGGACCTCGGCGCCGGCCTACGCTGTCCCCATCAAAAGCTTGATCGCCGCCGCACTTGTTGTTGCAACGAGCAACGGGCGGATGATCCACGTGCCGTGCTTCAATGCGGTGTGCGATCCCGCGTACGCGCCGATCATTTGGCCAATTGCCATCGCCAGTCCAACCGCGAAGTTGATGTGTCCGCTGACCAGAAAAACCCCGAGTGCCGTGAGGTTTGAGGTCAGGTTCAGCACTTTCGCGTTGGCGGTCGCGGTGATCAGGTTGTTTGCCGCGAGCGCGAGAAACGCCAGCGTATACAGCGAGCCTGCGCCCGGGCCAAAGACCCCATCATAGAATCCCACAGGCGCTGCGGCACCGAGTGCAAAGGCAAGTGCGGAAATCCGGGCATGAGGCGCGTGCTCACGCAGATAAGGCGTCACCGCGAAATAGAGCGCGGCAGCGATAAGCGCGAATGGCATGATCCGGTGTAGAACAGCCGTGTCCACATTGGACACAAGCAATGAACCTGCTGCGGCCCCAACCGCCGTCGCAGCGACGGCGGTTGCAAGCGAGCGGAGATCGATGAGGCCCGCGTGCCAGTAACGCGCACTCGCAGTCGCGACCCCAAACGTTCCCTGAAGCTTATTCGTGGCAATAGCGTCCGTCGGCGGCACGCCGGCGATCAGCAAAGCCGGCAACGTGATCAACCCGCCCCCGCCCGCAATCGCGTCGATGAAGCCTGCAACCAACGCTGCGAGGCTGAGCAGGAGGATGATGTCGAGGTCCATGTTCCGTTCTTCTGTCGAGCGGTGCGCCGGGTGCTTCGGCGCCGGCAAATAAAAAACCGCCGGTTCGTGGGGCGAACCTGCGGCTTATCTGCCCTACTTCGGCATTGTATGAAATCTACCACAAAGGAGCGCTGCGCTCCACAACTATCAGCGTTAACGGCCGGAGATTTCTCCTTTGCCCCGTGCGCTTGCGCAATCAGGCTTGAATAGCCAGCCATTGTGAACGCCGTTGAATGAGTCCAACACCTATTGAAAACACGGCAAAGCAGCCGCACTCAATCGGGGTGTCGCAACTGATCCCCTCTTTTTTTACTTCACGATCATCAGCTTAAAGGAAGTAATTGACCTGCTGAAAATCTATGCGAGTGTCGATGTTTAATGCGGTTAACGGCGAAGCGCCGATCTGAGGCGATACGAAGGGTGAGATAGCGACCAAGATTTTTGCGGGAGATTTTATCAATGGCCATTCCAGTAGCTTCCGGCACAACCGTAACCCGTGCTGCGGGCGCCAGCATTCAGTTGAGTTCCCTGTTTACATACTCCGATTTGGACAACGACATTGTGTCCTTTGCCGTCAGGGACCGTGAACTAGTGTTATGTCACAAACATTTGAATCTGCGCATGCCGCGAATATGATTCAACGTTTGCATGGCACGCACGACACACGAAATCGCGCTTTCGCGCAAGGACCGTAACGCCCTTGAGGCGCTGGCGGCGAACGGCAATA
>JANOKW010000033.1:0-5248 GCA_031419475.1 Hyphomicrobium sp.
GAAAACCTCGCGCTTCGTCGTCTTTTTCTTCGACGCGTAATCGAGTGACGAAAAACTCAGCTGGTTCTCTGCCATCGGACACCCCCTCGAATCATCGAGATCAGTGTGCCATAGTCCGGCAGTTAGTCAGAGGTTCCTTAATGATGTGGCGCACTCCAACTGTTGCCGACTTCACAAGAATTGCCTTCGCAATTTCCGCCGCCACCGCATGCGCCACGGGCGGAGGGAACGCATTTCCCACCTGACGGTAAGCCGCCGTCTTCTTACCCCAGAAGCCCCACTCATCCGGGAACCCTTGAATGCGCGCGACCATACGCGTCGTCAAACGCGGCATGCCTACGAAATCGCGTTCTGGTGCTTCATTGGCAATGCCGATTCCATCAACGCCAAGCACGGCCCAAGCCTTGCGCGCACGCGTTGGGCCAAGATCAGGTCCGCCGTGTTTTTTGGACCCGCCCACAACTGTCGGGGCAATCGCGTTGGCAAGTTTGCGCCAATCGTCTGCGCCGCGCCAGCCGCGTGACGCCATGAGATCGTGAAGCGTCCGTCCAACGGTTGGCGGCTTTTTCTTGATCGGCTCGGGCCAGGAAAATTCCGAAGCGAATTCGCGTTTCAGCGCAACGATGACAACGCGCGGCCTCAACTGCGGCACGCCAAACTCAGCGGCATTGAAGAGTTTCCACTGCGTCTGATATCCGAGCTTCTTCAACCTGCCATCTATGAAGTCGCGGTAGTCCGCAAAGGCAGGCGCCAGAATGCCTCTGACATTCTCGATCATCACAGCTTTGGGCCGCACCTGATCAATGACGCGCAGACCGGCCGGAAATAAATCCCGCTCGTCGTCTTTGCCAAGTTGCTTGCCGGCTATCGAGAATGGCGGACACGGAAAACCGCCAGCAACCAAATCGACGCCCTTGTAGCAGCGCGCATCGAAATGATTGAGGTCTTCTTCGTGCACGGCCCAGTGCGGACGATTGAGGCGCAGCGTATTGCACGCGCTCGCGTCGATCTCGACAACGCCAGCGTGCTCAAACCCGGCTCGTTCCAAGCCAATCGCTTGCCCGCCTGCGCCCGCGCATAATTCCAATGAGAATCCCGACATCGTTCTGCAGTGCCCCGATTCTGGCGGTCAAGCTACGGTGTGGCGTAGGATATCACCAAAGAACAAAAAGTGAACTTAAAATTTCATCCCACCCCTTGTTGGCCCGCCTGCCGAGCGCCTGCGTGCCGACCATCGCCTAATCCCGCAACTGCCAGTTGCTACTACATATTTCCCAGCCGGTGTGTCGCGGCGGCGACAACTAATACGGGGCAACCGGAGTAATCTTCTAAGGGGTATTGGCTATTGTTCTGGGGAGTTTTGTAAAATGAGTACTTTGTCACGCGTGACGGCGGGAATGATCTTGATCACGGCGACCGTCGTTGTTGGCTCGATGTCGGCGCTTGCTCTTCTCAAGAAGGGTACGGACGGGCCAGCGGTCGAAGTGATACAAAAAAAGCTTGAAATCAAAGCCGACGGCGATTTCGGTTCTGGTACCGAAGACGCCGTGAAAGCCTTTCAGAAAAAGAGAGGCCTCCCGCAAGACGGTCAGGTCGGCGACAAGACATGGACCAACCTCGTGGGAAAGACGCCTGGGTTGAGATTGGAGGAAGGCGACAAAAAGCCTAAATCAATCAAAAAATTGCAGCGCAAGCTGGGCTTGAAACCAGACGGCAAATTCGGATCAGGCACCGAGAAGGCTGTCAAAGCTTACCAAAGAAAAAAGGGCATCGTAGACAACGGTGTTGTCGGGTCCGATACGCGCTATATGATGAAGTGGTGACGCTACGATAATCGGCGCACGCGCAAGAAATCAGAACTGATCGGCGGCTTTGAAAAAGCCGCCGGTTCCCCCATATTCCCCTCATGGCCCGTCCACCTAAATCCGAGTCGATCAACAAGAGCCGCAGCCCGCGCTCGCCCGCCTCCGGCAGGACAGGCAGAGCGGGCAAACCTGCGCCGCCGCCCAACGAGACCGCCGCAGGTACACCCGGTTTCGGCGAAGCCCCACAGGGCCCCTACGCGCCCGGAAGCTCTTTTTTGGCGCCGGGCGACTCTCCTTCGTCGAGCCGGCCGCCCGGCGCGAACAAAGATGCGCACGGATTACCCACTCTCCCCGCTTTGCGCGGACGCGCGCCGCGTCCGCCGATGGGCGGCGAAAGCCTGACCGACATGCTCAATGCGCTTCTCACGAAACCTGAAGAACGTAGCGACAAAGCCAAAGCCGTTCTCGCGCGCCAGCCGCTCATGGCCTCGCACCCAATTGTCGCCGGAACCACACCGCAGTTTGTGCCGCATCGCCCCGAGCGCCCCGACAAAAGCCAAGGCGGCATCCCGTTCAGGATTGTCTCGGAGTACCAGCCGAAGGGCGACCAGCCGCAGGCGATCAAGGAACTCGTCGCCGGCGTCAACAAAACCGAACGCAATCAAGTGCTGCTTGGAGTTACCGGCTCGGGCAAAACGTTCACGATGGCGCACGTTATTGAGGCGACCCAGCGCCCGGCCCTCATACTTGCACCCAACAAGACTTTGGCGGCGCAGCTCTACGGCGAGTTCAAGAGCTTCTTCCCCGACAACGCTGTCGAATACTTCGTCTCGTATTACGATTATTATCAACCCGAAGCTTACGTGCCGCGCACCGACACCTACGTTGAAAAGGAAGCCTCCGTAAACGAACAGATCGACCGCATGCGCCACGCCGCGACCCGCTCGCTGCTCGAACGCGATGACGTCATCATCGTCGCGTCGGTCTCATGCTTCTACGGTATCGGCTCTGTCGAAACCTACACGGCGATGACGTTCACCGTGAAGCAGGGCGAGCGCCTGTCGCGCGATCAATTGCTCGCCGATCTTGTCGCGCTGCATTACCGCCGCAACGACGCCAACTTCATCCGCGGCGCCTTCCGCGCGCGCGGCGATACGGTCGAAGTCTTCCCGGCCCACATGGAAGACCGCGCCTGGCGCTTTTCGCTGTTTGGCGACGAGATCGAGAGTATCGTCGAATTCGATCCTTTAACCGGCGCCAAGACCGATGAGCTCGCACTTGTGAAAATCTACGCCAACTCGCACTACGTGACACCCAAACCGACGCTGCAGCAAGCCATCAAATCCATCAAGACCGAACTCAAAGCCCGGCTCAACGAGTTGTATGATGCGGGCAAGCTGCTCGAAGCTCAACGCTTGGAGCAACGCACCACGTTCGACATGGAAATGATGGAGGCGACCGGCTCGTGCGCCGGTATTGAAAACTATTCGCGCTATCTGACGGGGCGCAACCCCGGCGATCCGCCGCCAACGCTGTTTGAATATCTACCCGATAACGCCCTCGTGTTTGCGGACGAAAGCCACGTCACCGTTCCGCAAATCGGCGGCATGTTTCGCGGCGACTACCGGCGCAAAGCAACGCTTGCCGAATACGGATTTCGCCTGCCCTCTTGCATGGACAATCGCCCGCTGCGTTTTGAAGAGTGGGACGCCATGCGCCCGCAATCGATGTTCGTCTCGGCGACGCCCGGCAGCTGGGAGCTGGAACAGACCGGCGGCACCTTTGCCGAACAGGTCATTCGCCCGACGGGTCTCATCGACCCGCCCGTTGAAATCCGCCCTGCCAAAACCCAGGTTGACGATCTCCTCGACGAAGTCCGGCAGGTGGCGAAGAAGGGTTATCGCACTCTTGTTACCGTGCTGACCAAGCGCATGGCCGAAGACCTAACCGAGTACATGCACGAGAGCGGCATTCGCGTGCGTTACATGCACTCCGATATCGAAACGCTGGAGCGCATCGAAATTATTCGCGACCTTCGCCTTGGCGCGTTCGACGTGCTGATCGGCATCAACCTGCTGCGCGAAGGCCTCGACATTCCCGAATGCGCGCTCGTCGCCATTCTCGACGCCGACAAGGAAGGCTTCCTGCGCTCGGAGACGTCGCTTGTGCAAACCATCGGCCGCGCCGCCCGCAACGTCGACGGCAAGGTTATCCTCTACGCCGACAAGCTGACGGGATCGATGGAACGCGCCATTGCGGAAACCGATCGCCGCCGAGAAAAGCAGGTGGCGTACAACATTGCCAACGGCATCACGCCGGAAAGCATCAAGCGCAACATTCACGATGTGATGTCGAGCGTCTATGAGCAGGATCACGTCACCATAGATGCCGGGTTGGCGGGAGCCGGCGCGCCGCTTGTTGGCCATAATCTCGCGAAGGTCATCGAAGACATGGAGCGGCGCATGAAAAATGCCGCCGCCGATCTTGAATTCGAAACCGCCGCACGCCTGCGCGACGAAATCAAACGCTTGCGCGAAACCGAACTTGCCATTGCCGACGATCCGATGGCGCGGCAGTCGGACGTCGAAAACCGGGCGGGGAGCTTCAAGGGCGCCAAGAAATACGGCGCCAGCGCGAATATGCCAACGAACCCGGCAAAGGTGTCTGACCCTCCGGGTCTGACACCGGAAAAAGGTCCCACAAAAGGTGTCAGACCCATAGGGTCAGACACCGTTTCGTCACCGAGGATCGCAACCGAATACCAACCCGTGCAGCCTACGTTCGCGCAATCAACATCACGCATCAAAAAACCCTCGCTCGACGACATGGGACCGGGGACAGACCGGCCGGTTCCAGCGCGCGGTCGCCTCTCCCACCGCGCCGAAGGCGCGCCTTCGGCACGACGGGGAGAGGGCCAGGGTGAGGGGGCAGTTCCGTCTCGAATTGTTGATATCTACAGCCGCACCAAAGCTGGAGCCTTCGGAGAGAACATCGCCGGCCCGCACAAACCAACGCTCGACGAAATGGGCCCGCACGCGAGCTTGCCGGTAAAGAAGGGGTCTGACGCCTTGCCGATAAAGCCTGATATGAAAACAGCCAGCGAGGGCAAGGGGTCTGACCCCACACCGCGTCCCACCCGCACGCGCGAGTTCGACGATCCGTCCGAGAAAAAATCCCGCCGCGGCCGCCCGAAGAAAACGGGCAGGCCGGGGCAGTGATCAGCGATCTTATTGGGGTTTCTTTAAATTACCTGTGCTGCAAACGTCCTTGTTCGCTGCATTGGTGGATTGTTTTGCGTTATTTAGAACGTCCTGATGGGTCTTGCAAAACCGCAACAACTTGCGCAGCTTTCCAGTCAATCCAATCGAGTTGATTGGGATCTTTTTCTGGACCTCATGTTTTGAACGCCCGCGACGACTAGCAGGCTGTTGAACTTCTCGCCT
>JANOKW010000034.1:0-7242 GCA_031419475.1 Hyphomicrobium sp.
AACGAGCCTGAGTTCTGATCCGATCCGCGCATCGAAGCCCCCTTGCATTCCAAAGGGCAACGGAATCATATTCGCGAACCCTTGTCAGCAGGCGAGAAGTTCAACAGCCTGCTAGAGCAATATCCGATCAGACAGGATCGCCTTAGCGATCCACTGATCGGATGAAATTGCTCTAGCAACATGATTCTAGAGCATCTTTATCGGCCCGGTGAATCGCATCAGCGATTCCGTCCGGTCCGATGATGCTCTAGTGGTCGAACACCCATTCGTCCAACAACCAGGCGAGCCAATCAAAAGAATATGACTGAAACGCGCTGCGGGCGAGGCCTGAGACTTTAAACAGTCTTGAAACGCTGCCCCCTGGCCGCTAAGCCTGCCGCTTAAAACTTGAAATTGCTTGGGCCCGGACGGCGCCCGGCGCAGCCGTTTAGGATTTACACCCCATGGGATACAAAGTCGCCATTGTCGGCGCGACGGGCAACGTCGGCCGGGAAATGCTCAATGTGCTGGCGGATCGCAAATTCCCCGTGAGCGAACTTGTGCCCCTGGCCTCGCGCCGCTCGCTCGGCAAGGAAGTCTCCTTTGGCGACAAGATCCTCAAGTGTCAGGACCTCGAGAATTTCGACTTCAAGGGCACGGATATTTGCCTCATGTCAGCTGGATCGAGCGTGTCTAAAGATTGGTCGCCAAGAATTGGTGCGCAGGGCACTGTCGTTATCGATAACTCGTCCTACTGGCGCTACGATCGGGATGTGCCGCTCGTCGTGCCCGAGGTTAACCCCGACGCGATCGCCGGCTACACGAAGAAGAACATCATCGCCAATCCGAATTGCTCGACTGCGCAAATGGTCGTGGTGCTAAAGCCGCTGCACGATGCGGCAACCATCAAGCGGGTTGTGGTTTCGACCTATCAATCGGTGTCGGGCGCGGGCAAAGAAGCCATGGACGAACTCTGGCACCAAACCAAGGGCAAGTACGTTCCGGGCCAGGAAGTCGAATCGAAAAAATTCCCAAAGCAGATCGCCTTCAACTGCATTCCTCACATCGACGTCTTCATGGAAGACGGCTACACCAAAGAGGAATGGAAGATGCTGGTCGAGACCAAGAAAATTCTCGATCCCAAGATCAAAGTGACGGCAACGTGCGTGCGCGTCCCGGTTTTTGTCGGCCACTCGGAATCCCTGAATATCGAATTCGCAAAGCCGATTTCACCAGAAGAAGCGCGCGAAATCCTGCGCCGTGCACCCGGCATTCAAGTCATCGATAAGCGCGAACCTGGCGGCTACATCACTCCAGTCGAAGCGGCCGGTGAGTATGCAACGTTTGTCTCGCGCATTCGCGAAGACGCGACCGTTGAGAACGGTCTGGCGATGTGGATCGTTTCCGACAATCTGCTTAAGGGCGCAGCGCTCAACGCCGTCCAGATCGCCGAAGCGATGATTGAACGCAAGTTGTTGCGCAAGGCTGCCTAGAGTGCTGCCGGAAAAGTGGGAATCGGTTTTCCGAAAAGAAGCACGACAAGACAAAGTGCTAGGGTGACGGCTCAAGCCGTACCGGCGCTCGAAGATCGGAACGCTATTCGAGGGTGCGGACAACCGCACCCTCTTTTTTATTAGCGTTTACCGGTCAGTTCTTTGGACTGCATACGGCCCAGGACCTGAACGATGGAATTTAGATCTTGCAACAACTTGTCGCGCTGCCCGGCCGGGAGTGCGCTGAGTATTCTGTCATCGACTTTGCGCGATAGAGGCTCGGCCGACTTCAGGACGCGCCAGCCTTCTTCCGTCAACTTGACGGCATAAGCGCGCGCATACACTTTGGTGCGGCGGCGCTGAAGCAGGCCCTTCTTGAGCATACGCCTAACAATGTCGGCTAAGGTTGACCGGTCGATCCCGGTTCGTTCAACCAAATGGGTCTGGCTCAATCCTTCGTTCTGCGAAACCGTTACCAGAACCGCGAACTGCCGGGGCGTAAGATCGCCGCCACCAAGTTCAGCCTGGAAAACTTCCGCAGCGCATTGTCCTGCCCGATGAAGCAGATGCAAAGGCGAGCGCTCGAGTCGGTTAGGTGCGCTATCACGTGCCATTCTTATCCTCAGAAGAAAGTGTTGTTCCAAAAACAACGTTATCACAAATTGTTGCCGAGTTCATCAGGGTTATCAGAATCAGCTGTTAGCTCAGCCTCTGCGGCATGAATAACGATTACAACAACCTGCAGTTACATACATTCCTATCAAGAAATACTAATTCTCGGAAAACGTCTAGCGGTTTACTCCAGTTTTGGTAACCAAATTCTTACCATGTTGTTCCATGGCATGAGCCAGTACAGCGCCTGTATAAAGATCATCTGTTCTATGAGAATAGGAATATTGGTGCTTTACTCGCTGGGTTGCTCGTAGCGCTGCATGAGCCCAACTTGTGCCACCGCAAACACCATCAGTAGCGGTATTGCGCCGAAAACTTTGAAGCCGACCCAGAAGTCGGTGGAGAAATTACGCCACACGATTTCGTTCAGCAGGGCTAGAAACAGAAAGAAACCACCCCAGCGGACCGTCAACTTGCGCCAGCCCTCATCCGTCAGACGGAGAGCTTCGCCAAGCGCCAGTTTGAGAAAAGTTTTACCGGCGAGCAACCCGCCAAAAAGAATCGCTGCGAACAAGCAGTAGACGATTGTCGGCTTGACCTTGATGAACTGCTCGTCCCGCAACCAAATGGTAAGCCCGCCAAAGACCATGACGAACAGCGCCGTCACCAGCGGCATTATGGGTATGCGGCCCAGAACCACGCGCGACACGGCCAGCGACAAGATCGTTGCCACCATGAAAATACCAGTCGCCCAATAAATTCCGAGTTGCGAATTGGCGATGAAAAGCACAATCAGCGGACCGAACTCGACGAGTAGCTTGATCAGTTGCTTACGGTCGAATTGAACTTCGGCGGGCTCTGCTTTTTTGCTTTCAGGCTCTGTCATCGCCGTCACGCTCCGCCGGCCGACAATGGCGCCGGCAGCCGGTACTTCTGCAGATTGCGCGTCATCAACCAAGCGTAAATTAACGTGGTAGGCAGAATAAACGCGACCTTGAACATGATCCAAACGTTTATGCCGTCCAACTGATAACCCAGAAACTCGTAAAACCTGTCGGTTTTGAAAGTAAGGCGCACAAATTCGTTCGCCACGGCCGTAAACATGAAGAACAGCGCGAAGCTCCAAGTAAATTTGTTCCAGCCTTCGTCTGTATAGTGGAACGTCTTATCAAAGACGTACTTGAAGAAGTTGCGCTTGATGGCGAGCCCACCAATCAAGAATGCTGCGAACAGCGCGTTGAAGATCGTCACCTTGATTTGCACCCACATCGGATTGCCGGTGAGGAGCGTCAACCCGCCGAAGACAATCGTGACGGTTGAGGCGATAAGCGGAAAAAACGGCGGCCGCCGGAACATGTAAAACATGACGGCAATGGCCACGATGGTCGTAAGGATCAGGGCCCAGGTTCCAGCGTTGATGCCGTACATCGCATTGACGATGAACATCGTCACCAGCGGCCCAAACTCGCTCAAAATGTTGATTGTCTGCTCGGCGTTGAATGGGATAAGGCGTTTCCGCAAGCTCATGAACCTTTAAGTCCTTTTTCTCTGCCGGAGCGGCTTGCAAGCGTGCCGCCACCCGATTGAATCCTACGCGTCTGCAATTGCTCTGGCAAAGTCGTCGGCGCTAAACGGTTGCAGGTCGTCGATGCCTTCGCCCACGCCTATAGCATGCACGGGCATGTTAAATTTCTCGGCAATTGCGACCAAAATACCGCCCCTGGCTGTGCCATCCAACTTTGTCATAATGAGGCCTGTTACGCCTGCCTTTTCCCTAAAAACTTCCACTTGCTGAAGCGCGTTTTGTCCAGTCGTCGCATCGAGCACAAGAACAACGTCGTGGGGTGCACTACTATCAAGCTTTTTTAGCACCCTGATGACTTTTTCAAGCTCTTCCATCAAAGCCTGCTTGTTTTGCAGACGTCCCGCCGTGTCAAGCAGCAAGACGTCTGCTGATTGATCTTGTGCCCGCTTCAGCGCTTCGTAGGCAAGACCAGAAGAATCCGAGCCAACGCCTGTGTCGATCACGTCCGCGCCCGTCCGCTCGCCCCACACTTTGAGCTGATCGATGGCTGCCGCGCGGAACGTGTCGCCCGCCGCAATGATCACTTTTTTGCCTTCGGCCGCAAATTTGGAAGAGAGTTTGCCGATGGTCGTCGTCTTGCCTGTTCCGTTCACGCCGACCATCATGATGACATGCGGTTTGTTCGCTGCATTGACCAGAAGCGGCTTGGCGACTGGCGTCAACACGCGCTTGACTTCGCTGGCCAGGATGCTCCGGACCTCGTCCGCCGAAATGCCTTTTTCAAACCGGCCTTTGCCTATGGCCGACGTGATACGCGTCGCCATGCCAAGTCCAAGATCGGACTGAATGAGCAGATCTTCGAGATCTTCAAGCGTGTTCGCGTCAAGCTTTCGCTTGGTAAAAATCCCCGTGATGCCATCGGAGAGTTTGCTCGAAGTTTTACCAAGGCCTGCCTTGAGACGCTGAAACCACGTCTGCTTGAGTGACTCAGTTAGTACCTCTAAAGCCGGCGCTATTGCCGCGTCGGGCGCCGCCTCGGGAGGAGCCGCAGCATCCGCGATATCATCAACCACTTCCGGCACCGCAGGCGGTTCATCCTTGGCTCCGAAAAGACGGCCAAACAGGCCTTTGCGCTTTTCTTCGCTCACGCCCCAACCTCGCCCAACACGGCCTCACCGGTCATAGACTCGCCAACGAGTTGGCCATCGGCAAATCCGGTGACGCGCGCGGTGATGATGTCGCCCGGTTCGGACGATGCCGCACCACTCACTTTTATTTCAGCAAAATGCGGCGTGCGGCCCATTGATGATGCGGTGCCCGTGCGTTCGATCAGCACCGCGTGCGTCGCGCCGGTCTGTCCGGCGAGAAACGCGTCGCGCACTTTTTCGCCCTTCGTTCTGAAGCTCGCCGCACGCTCTTTAATGATGGGATGCGGGATTTGCGGCATGCGTGCTGCCGGCGTGCCCTTGCGGGCTGAAAACGGGAAGACGTGCAGGAATGTCAGGCCGCATTCATCGACAATGTCGAGCGAGCGCTGGAACATTTCGTCTGTTTCAGTTGGGAACCCAGCAATGAAATCCGCGCCGAGCACGACGTCGGGGCGCAACTTCCGGACTGTCTCGCAGAACTGGATGGCGTCGGTGCGCAGATGGCGGCGCTTCATCCTCTTCAAAATCATGTCGTCGCCGGCCTGCAACGAGAGATGCAGATGCGGCATCAAACGCGGCTCTTCCGCCAGCGCCCGCATCAGATCCGCGTCGGCTTCCACTTGGTCGATAGATGACAAGCGCAGGCGTTTCAATTCCGGCACGTGCTTTAAAACCTGGCGCACGAGCTTGCCGAGCGTCATCTCGCCCGGAAGGTCAGGACCATACGACGTCATATCGACGCCGGTCAGCACGACTTCAGGAAAACCCTTCTCAACCAGATGGCGGATTTCCTTGACGACGTCGCCCGCCGGCACAGAGCGCGAAGGACCACGCCCGAATGGAATAATGCAGAACGTGCAACGGTGATCGCAACCGTTTTGAATTTGAATGTAGGCGCGCGCCCGGCTGCCAAATCCGTCGATCATGTGCGAGGCAGTTTCGCGTACGCTCATGATGTCGTCCACCTGCACGCGCTCGCTATCGTCGATCATGAGGCCGCGAAACGTTTCGGCCTTCATCTTCTCGCCGTTGCCGATGACGTGATCGACTTCGCTCATTTCGGCGAAGCGCTCCGGTTCGATTTGGGCGGCACAGCCTGTGACGATGATGCGGGAGTTTGGATTCTCCCGGCGCAGGCGGCGGATCGTTTGCGAAGCTTGGCGCACGGCTTCACTGGTCACAGCGCAGGTGTTGACGATGACCGCATTGTCGAGCCCGGCCTGCGTCGCATGCCGGCGCATGACTTCGGACTCATAAGCGTTGAGCCGGCAGCCGAGTGTGATGACGACAGGTTCGGACACGTGAAACGGTTCAATCCAAAAAAAGCGGGTTCGGGCGAGGCCCTGTCTGGGCTTGCGGTGCACCCGTCTGGGCTTGCGGTGTACCCGTCTGGGCTTGCGGTGTAACTGAGATCCGCCGACGCGACTAGACCGGTATCTTCATCAGCTTTGCCATATCGAGTTCACCTTCGTACTCGAATTCGGCCGGTCCCGTCATGAGGATATGGTTACCTTCGGTCCACTCGATCAAGAGCGGCCCGCCCGGCAGCGTCACCGTGACCCTGCGTCCTGTCAGCTTCTTGCGGACCGCGCACACCACCGCCGCACACGCGGCCGAACCGCAGGCCAGGGTTAAGCCCGCTCCCCGCTCCCACGTGCGCAGCGTGATCGCGTCGCGCGCCGTTACCTGAGCCAGCGAAATATTGGCGCGTTCGGGAAAGATCGGGTGATTCTCGAGCAGTGGACCAAAGCGGCCGAGGTCGTGAGCGTTGACGTCGTCTACCCAGAAAATAGCGTGCGGATTTCCGACATTAACGACAGACGGCGAATGCAACACAGGCGCGTCGATCGGGCCGATCTGCAATTCGATGGCGCGCGTGTCGCGGAACTCTTCTGACGTTGGGATGTCCTGCCAATGAAACCGCGGTTCTCCCATGTCGACGCTAATCGATGATGCGTCTTTGACCTTGACGTCAAGAATGCCAGCCGTTGTCTCAACCTTGAAATCAGAACGGCCGCCGCTGGCTTGGCCCAATATCCAGCCGACGCAACGTGTGCCGTTTCCGCAGGCGCCGACTCCCGAGCCATCCGCATTGTAGATGCGCACAAAGGCGTCCGTGCCCTTGGTCTTGAGGGCGTGGAGCACCATCATCTGATCAAAGCGCGATTGCCGGTTGGCTGCGACAGCGGCAACCTCTGCCGCTGAGAAGACCTTGCTGCTGTCGCGCAAATCAACGACGACGATCTCGTTGCCGAGACCGTTCATCTTGACAAAAGGGATGGTGGCGGATGCTGTCATGGGCTCATATATGGCAAGGACGACGGACAAAGACAAACCGGGCGGAGAATCCATGTTGCCGCAACCCTTTCGTTTCCTTCTCGCAAGCGTCTTACTCGCGAGCTTGGCCGGTTCCGCTGCAGCGGGCGCTAGGACCAATGCGCCGCCCGCACCCAAAACGCAGATTGTTGTCGAAGAAATCGCCAAA
>JANOKW010000035.1:0-3664 GCA_031419475.1 Hyphomicrobium sp.
GGTGCGCGTTTGTTGTTCTTGCCACCCTACTCGCCCGATCTGAACCCGATCGAGCAGGTCTTCTCGAAGCTCAAAACTTTGCTTCGCAAAGCTGACGAACGAAGCGTCGAAGCCGTCTGGAGGCGCATCGGAAATTTGCTCACTCACTTCAAGCCAACAGAATGCGCAAACTATCTGCACAACAGCGGCTACGGTTCCATATGAACCGGAAAGACTCTAGCCCTGGCGGCTGAGCTGGTCTAACCTAACGCCAGGGGTGGAAACTCTTCATTTGTCATGGGAAGGAGTTACGCATGAGGTCTTCAAGAATTGCGCTCGGTGTTGCGGCGATCGCGGCAGCCGGTTTGTTCGCCATCAGTGCGCCGTCGAGTGCAGCACCTGCAGCCGGTTTCGGGCCACTCAAAACTCTCGCGCTTGAGCAGTCGGTTGTCGAGAAGACGCACGGCTGGCATCGCCGCTGCCGCAAGGGCTGGTCGGACTGGCACAAGCATGTGCGTGGCGTCGGCCGCATCACGTGCACGACGCGGCGCTGCTTCAAGAACAATTGGGGCGGTACGTCCTGCCGCTATTACTAAGCCGGGTTGACGGCATAAAATTCGAAGGCCGCCGGAGCGAAACTCCGGCGGCCTTTATTGTTTTCACAGAGTCGTCGGCGTCGCTTAGCGGCGTGGGCCGCGTGCACCACCACCGCCGCCACGGCCACCCCGGTCCCCGCCTTCACGGCGCGGCGGGCGGCTCTCGAATACTTCTTCAGGTTCGCCTTCAGCGCGCGGGATTTCAGCCCCCGTCGTCTGATCGACGATCTTCATCGACAAGCGCACCTTGCCGCGATCATCGAAGCCGAGAAGCTTCACATAAACTTCCTGGCCTTCCTTGACGACTTCGCCGACGGTTGCCGGACGGCCGTTGGTCAGTTGCGAAATGTGCACAAGGCCATCCTTCGCGCCGAAGAAGTTCACGAACGCCCCGAACTCCATGATCTTGACGATCTTGCCTTTGTAGATCGTGCCGACTTCCGGTTCCGTGGTGATGCCGCGAATGCGCGCAAGAGCCTTCTCGATCGACTCGCGATTAGCGGACGCAATCTTGACCGTTCCGTCATCGTCGATGTCGATCTTGGCGCCGGATTCCGCGACGATTTCACGAATGACCGAACCACCCGAACCGATGACTTCACGGATCTTGTCGGTCGGGATCTTGATCGTCTCGATACGCGGCGCGTGTTCGCCAAGCTCAGTGCGGGCGCCCGTCAAGGCCTTGGACATTTCGCCAAGGATATGCAGACGGCCAGCTTGAGCCTGATCGAGCGCGATGCGCATGATCTCTTCGGTGATGCCGGTGATCTTGATGTCCATCTGGAGAGCGGTGACGCCGTTCTCGGTTCCAGCGACCTTGAAGTCCATATCGCCAAGGTGATCTTCATCGCCAAGGATGTCCGAGAGGACGGCGTAGTCGTTGCCTTCCTTGATCAGACCCATGGCAATGCCAGCAACCGGAGACTTCAGCGGCACGCCCGCGTCCATGAGCGCGAGAGACGCTCCGCAGACCGTCGCCATCGATGACGAGCCGTTCGATTCGGTGATTTCCGAGACGATGCGCAACGTGTAGGGGAACTCTTCAGCCGTCGGCAACATCGGGCGGACAGCGCGCCAAGCGAGCTTTCCATGTCCGATTTCGCGCCGGCCGGGTGAACCCATGCGGCCAACTTCGCCAACCGAGTAGGGAGGGAAGTTGTAATGCAGCAGGAAGCGTTCTTTCTTGGTGCCTTCGAGGCTGTCGACGTACTGTTCGTCTTCACCCGTGCCGAGCGTTGCGACGACGAGCGCCTGCGTCTCGCCGCGTGTGAACAGCGCCGAACCATGCGTGCGCGGCAGCACGTGAACTTCCGAAATGATCGGACGAACCGTTTTCAGATCGCGGCCATCGATGCGGAGTTTCGTTTTGAGAACGTCGCTGCGCATGATGTCCATCTCGAGCGCCTTGAACGCGTCGGTCAGGAGCACTTTTTCGTTAGGATCATCAGCTGGAATGGCGATGCCGGCAAACACGGCCTTCTTGGCGTCGCCCACGAGACCGTTGCGCTTGGCCTTCTCCTTGGTCGAGAACGCTTCTTTCAAAGCCTTCTCGGCGATCTTCTTGACGTCGGACTTGTACTTGTCCTTGTCGGGGATCTTAATGTCCCATGGCTCTTTTGCGGCCGTTTCAGCGAGCTTTATGATGGCCTGAATGACAGGCTGCATATGCTTGTGGCCGAACATGACGGCTTCCAGCATCTGCTTTTCGCTCAGTTCTTTGGCTTCCGATTCGACCATCATCACGGCGTCATGGGTGCCAGCGACGACGAGATCGAGCGCCGATTCCTTCATCTCGTCGACCATCGGGTTCAGAACGAACTCGCCATTGATGACGCCAACGCGGGCGCCAGCAATCGGGCCGAGGAACGGGAGGCCAGACAGCGTCAGCGCGGCAGATGCCGCAACCAAGCCGACGATATCAGGATCGTTTTCCATGTCGTGCGACATGACGGTGACGACAACTTGCGTCTCGTTTTTAAAACCTTCAACGAACAGCGGACGGATCGGCCGGTCGATGAGGCGCGACGTCAGCGTCTCCTTTTCGGTCGGACGGCCTTCGCGCTTGAAATAACCGCCGGGGATTTTGCCCGCAGCGTAAGTGCGTTCTTGATAATTCACAGTCAGCGGGAAGAAGTCGATGCCGGGCTTGGCGAAACGGGCGCCGACGACGGTCGCCAGCACAGTCGTGTCTCCGTATTGGGCGATCACTGCCGCGTCGGCCTGGCGCGCGATGCGGCCGGTTTCGAGCTTGAGCTTGCGGCCACCCCAATCAATTTCCACTCGATGGATATCAAACATGTTCGGTCTTTCGTTCTCGATTTTTCTCTTCTCACATCGGTCGGTCGAACGGTGTCTGACCCCCAATCCTTGTCCGCCTCCGGCGGAACGGGTCTGACGCCGCTTTTTGGTGCGCGAACGTGTCATTCGGTTTGCATTAAACATAAGGTGCCCGACCCGGGGGGGCAGACACCTTGCAGAAAGCTCTAGCGGCGAATGCCGTGCTTTTCGATGATCTTCTGATAACGGCCGACGTCCTTGGCCTTCACGTAGTCAAGGAGCTGGCGGCGCTGCGACACCATTTTCAAAAGGCCGCGGCGCGAATGGTTGTCTTTTTTGTGCATCTTGAAGTGGTCGGTCAGTTCGTTGATACGGTGTGTGAGCACCGCAATCTGAACTTCCGGCGAACCTGTGTCGTTGGCTTTGGTGGCGCTGTCTTTGATAACAGCAGTTTTTGCGAGCCGGCGGTGCGGCGCTACTTCCGACATCGTGATCTCCTTGAATGTTTGGAGTTGATCGAGACGGCCACGGCCGGGATGTCGTCCAGCAGGGTCGCCAATGCCACGTGCGGGGCTTTCGAGGCCCGCGCGGGATGTGGGCGTTATACACGACTAGACGCGCCGTGCGAGCGGTTTTCGAGGGCGTAGATCTGCGGCAATCGTGCCGAACCCATTATACCAACCTTCATTGATGCTGACCTGTGAGGACCCAATCGCGGGTACCGATGGAAGCGATGCGGCCGGTTTCGGCGATGAGCTTGTTCCAAGCGTCGCAGCACGCATCGCAGATGTCTTTGTATCCTTCGAATACGC
>JANOKW010000036.1:0-9345 GCA_031419475.1 Hyphomicrobium sp.
GCAGCCGCAGCCGGCTCCCGCGCCCGTTTATCGCCAGCCGCCAACGCTGCCACAAGGGAACCTGGGTAATCTCGCCCAGCAGCACGCTAACAGTGCCGTCGACGATGCCGCGGCGCAGTTGCTGAGACCGATGCTGCGTCAGTGGTTGCAGGAAAATATGCCGAAAATCGTCGAAAAGGCGCTTTTGAGCGAGGCGCAAGGCGATTTTTCACCGCTCAACCCCAACGATCCCAACAAGCCGCAACGTTAGTTCGGCCGCGATGAGGTTGACAGCACGGGAAGGAGCGCCTTACGACCTGATGTCATCCAGGTTCACAAGCGATCTTCATTCCTATGCTCGAAAAGACATTCCAGCCGGCCGACATTGAGCCGCGCATTGCCGCCGAATGGGAAAAGGCGGACGCCTTCAAGGCGGGGCGCGGTGCGGCCGGGGGAGCGAACGCGCCGTATGCGATTGTCATCCCGCCGCCGAACGTGACGGGTTCGCTCCACATGGGGCACGCCTTGAACAACACGCTGCAGGATGTGCTTGTGCGCTTCGAGCGCATGCGCGGGCGCGACGTGCTGTGGCAGCCGGGCACAGATCACGCCGGCATTGCGACGCAGATGGTAGTGGAGCGCAAGCTTGCAGCCGACAAGCAGCCGACGCGGCGCGAGATGGGCCGCGAAGAGTTTCTGCGCAGGGTTTGGGCGTGGAAAAACGAGAGCGGCGGTACAATCGTCAATCAGCTGAAGCGGCTTGGTGCGTCGTGCGATTGGTCGCGCGAACGGTTTACGATGGGCGAACATGGCGCGCCCGACGATCAGATGGTCAAAGCCGTCACAAAGGCCTTCGTCGATCTCTACAATACCAAGCTGCCGGACGGTACGCGGCTGATTTACAAAGACAAGCGCCTGGTGAACTGGGACCCGAAGTTCCAGACCGCGATTTCCGATCTCGAAGTCGTGCAGATGGAAAAGCGCGGGAGCTTCGCATGGGTCATGCCGGAGGCGTGCGACCAAAAAGACGGCGATCCTGAAAAGCCGTTCGATGAAGCGGCATTGGCGAAAGTGCTCGCGAAAGACCCGAGCGGGCATATGTACTATTTCCGCTATCCGCTGACGAAGAAGGTCAACGGTTACGACAAGGATTACATCGTCGTTGCGACGACTCGGCCCGAGACGATGCTTGGCGATAGCGGCGTTGCCGTGCACCCGGATGACGCGCGCTATGCGGCGCTGGTGAAGGCCAAGGCGACAGTGAGGCTGCCGCTGGCGGGGCGCGTCATTCCGATTGTTGCGGACGAGTATTCCGACCCTGACAAGGGCACCGGTGCGGTGAAGATCACGCCGGCGCACGACTTCAACGACTTCGAAGTGGGCAAGCGGCAGGGCCTCGCGCAGATCAATGTGCTGGATGCCTTCGGCAAACTCAATGATGAGGCGCCGGAAGCTTATCGCGGTCTTGATCGCTTTGAAGCACGCAAGAAAGTCGTGTCGGAATTCAACGCGCTTGGGTTGCTGGAAAAGATCGAGCCGACGACGCACACCGTGCCGCATGGCGACCGCTCGGGCGTCGTGATCGAGCCGAGGCTGACCGAGCAGTGGTACGTCAACGCCGCCGAGATGGCCAAGCCCGCGATCAAGGCCGTCGAGATAGGCAAAACGCGGTTCGTGCCCGCAAACTGGGACAAGACGTATTTCGAATGGATGCGCAACATCCAGCCCTGGTGCATCTCGCGCCAGTTGTGGTGGGGTCACCAAATACCCGCTTGGGACGGCTTTACGCCTGTCAAAGACGATGCGGGTGCAATGACCGTCGAAGTGTTGTCTCCTCACCGCCGTCAATTTGTTGCCACATCTGAAGAAGAGGCAATTGAGCAAGCAAAGCGTGTGTATGGCAAAGTCCGCATCTACGAGAGCGAGCAAAGTGCTGTTGCTGCCGGGATGAACTTATTGTCGGATGGAAAAAAGTTCGACGAGTATCCAATCTGGCGCGATCCCGACGTGCTCGATACTTGGTTCTCATCGGCTCTATGGCCGTTCTCAACCATGGGCTGGCCGGACGACACGGCCGAACTTAAAAAATACTATCCGACCTCCGTCCTCGTCACCGGCTTCGACATCATCTTCTTCTGGGTCGCCCGCATGATGATGATGGGTATGCACTTCATGAAAGAAGTGCCGTTCAAGCAGGTCTATATTCATGCCCTCGTGCGCGACGAGAAGGGGCAAAAGATGTCGAAGTCCAAGGGCAACGTCATGGACCCCTTGGTGCTAATCGACGAATTCGGTGCCGACGCGCTTCGTTTCACGCTTGCCGCAATGGCCGCCCAAGGGCGCGACATCAAGCTGGCGAAGTCGCGCGTCGAAGGCTATCGCAATTTCGCGACCAAGCTTTGGAACGCGTCACGCTTTGCAGAGATGAACGAGTGCGTGCGCCAGCAGGATTTTAATCCGGCCAAGGTCGAGCACACCATCAACAAATGGATCATCGGCGAAACCGAATTAGCTGCCAAGGCCGTCACCGAAGCGCTTGAAGCCTACAAGTTCAATGAGGCTGCGAATTCGGCCTATGAGTTCGTCTGGGGCCAATTCTGCGATTGGTATGTCGAACTCATCAAGCCGTTGCTCGCGGGCGACGATGAAGAGGCCAAGGCCGAGACGCGCAATACGACGGCCTGGGTGCTCGATCAGATTTTGAAATTACTTCACCCGTTCATGCCGTTTATTACGGAAGAACTCTGGGCGCACATGGTCGAGCACGGCGTAGCGCGCCGCACGATCCTCACCTTGAGTGAGTGGCCGCGCCTCGACGGGCTGGTCGACAGACATGCAATCGATGAAATCAATTGGATCGTGCGGCTTGTCTCGGAAATCCGTTCGGTCAGAACAGAAATGAGCGTGCCGGCTGGTGCGAAAATCCCGCTCGTCATCGTTGGCGCGGATGCTGCGTTAAAAGTGCGCACGCAAAGGAACGAGGACACGATTAAGCGCCTCGCGCGGCTTGATGATATTTCGTTCGCCAAGGCCGCGCCGAAGCAGGCGGCGCTGATTGTGACCGGCGAGACGACAGCCGCTCTGCCGCTGGCGGGCATCATCG
The DNA here is from genome assembly GCA_031419475.1 of Hyphomicrobium sp. Taxonomy (GTDB): domain Bacteria; phylum Pseudomonadota; class Alphaproteobacteria; order Rhizobiales; family Hyphomicrobiaceae; genus Hyphomicrobium_B. The sequence goes on from JANOKW010000036.1 coordinate 3,083, forward strand.
ACATGGGCGCGGAGAAGAAGCGCCTCGAAAAAGCAATTGAGAGTGCGAATAGCGATTTGGCCAAAATGGATGCCAAGCTGACGAACCCAAGCTTCATGGAACGGGCCAAGGAAGAGGCGATTGAGGAAGCCAAAGAGCGCAAAGCCGAGCTTGAAGCGGAAATAAAGCGGTTCTCGGCGGCGTTGAAGCGGCTGGGAGATTAGGTGTCAGACGCGTCGTGCCGGAAGTACGCCTCCGGCGTGATGGGTCAGACACCATCAAATCGTTGCCGTTAACGCTGATTGTCTATGGAGCGCAGCGCTCAAACGTGGTAGAGTCCTTAAACTGCCGAAAGATGCACACGCCGGTTCGTTTAATGCGAGCCGGTTTTTTGTTGAGCGACACACTCTTGGTTGTTGAGTTGTCCCGCGGGGACTTCCAAGTGGTTGCGCCGCGAGTGCCGAGGCCGTCTCATTCCATGATAGCAAATCGCCAAGAGACAAGGTTGGGATAGCGCGGCCCCGATGCCGAACATATACACTCGGTCTTCGTTCCGCGCGTAACCCAACAACCTCATGCACCGTTTGCCAAATAACGGTTTCAAAATTCTGTTGGCTTGATTGTTGGGTTACGGTGCGCTTTTTGCGCTTCGGTTTTCCACGCAGCAGCTGCGCAGGCGCACCTAACCCAACCTACGTTTCCCGTCTTGGCGCCGCTCAAATTAAAGGGGCCGGGGCAACGGTGGTGCATCAAACAGTTTCAACGGCGCGTTCTCTGCCGTCGTCACGGTCTTGATGCGAAGCTCCTTGACCTTCCAACCGATGCCTTCAAGCGCGAGCTTGGCGAGATAAACACGATCAGGATCTATCTTGTCGGCCATATCAATTTCAAAGGTCGTGAGGCTGGTGAATTCCGCGCGCTTCACACGGGCCCAGGTGCGTTTCATGCGTTCACTGACAGTGAGCTTCGACTCGTCCGGCTGCCCCGAAATGTAGTCGCGGTACATCTTGCGGTAATTGAACAGTTTGGTCAGGCCCTCGGGCGTGACGTAGCTCTCAACCGCGCGATTAACGGCGCTCTGGCCCATATATGCTTTGAATCTCTGCCAGAGGCCCGGATCTGTAACGGGGGCTTGTTCGGGATCGGGAACGTCGAGAATGAGCTGGCCGATTGTAGGCGCGAGCGTCACGCGCACAGTCGGCCAGTCGATCTTGTGTTCGAGGTAGGCGGCATCGCCATTGCGCACGGCTTCGCGGATCGACCACGCCGCCACGAACGGCGAACCGATGTATGCCAGAATGGCTAGAGTCAGAACAATGATTTTGAAGAGCAATCGCTTCATGCGTGTGTCGGAATCCAGCAAACGGCAAACTTCGCTGGTGCGCAGTAAACATGCGAAATCAGGCGAACGTCTGTCGCTGTGCGCGAGCCACTGCGGCGTATTGGCCGCTTGAGAATCGAAAATAGTTCATCGGTAGCGCAGGCGAAGATGTCTATTTCGACGATTATCCTGCAGTTTCAGTCTTACTGCACACGCCCTTCAAGGCCTCCCAATTTGCCGCGTCCAGTGCGGGGGTCGATGGGTAGCTGGCTTGGCGGCGGATCAATTCTGCGCGCTGTTCGGTCGGCGGATGCGTGCGCAGCATATCAAGACCCTTGATGGCCTTGGCCACCTCGTTATCGCCTTCCATCTTCTGGACGCGCTTGAAGAAGTCGAGCAGGCCCTGCTGCGAGATGCCCGACTGCTTCAACAGTTCCAGTGCGTGCCGGTCGGCTTCGCGTTCCGCGACGCGCGTGTAGCCGAGCTGCGCGAGCACAAGGCCGAGGTTTGCCAACGTGCCGCCTGTACCGCCAAGCATGAGTTCGACGGCAGCGGCAAGTCCGACCGCGCGGATGATGCCGGTCTCGGGGTGCAACTCGATGCCGTGACCCATTTCGTGGGCCAGGACGCCCGCGACCTCGTCAGGACTGCCGGCTTTCTCGATGAGCCCCTTGGTCATGACGATGTGGTTGCCTGGTGCCGCGAAGGCATTGAGCAGCGACCAGTCAACGACGGTGACCTTGAATGTTGTTCCGTTTCCGGCTGCTGCGGCAAGGCGTGTTGTCAATTTTTCCAGCGCCGCAATGCCAGCGGTATCGGTGCAACGTTTCTTGTCTTCGGCAATCGACTGGATGGTTGCTGTTCCTAAACGGTCGCGCCAGCTTTGCGGCAACACGGACGCCAGGGTGCGGATGGGGCTCCAGCCTGAGACAGCGAGAAACGCGAAGAATGCAGCTACCGCGCCAGCGCCGATGATCCACGGCCGGGCATGGCGCCAGCGTTCAGCCTTAGCCGTTAAGTGCGGTGCGCGGCGAGCGAGTTCGGAAGCGAATTGGGAGCCGGGTATAAAAAGCGTGGCGCCGGGCGTGGCGGCCGAACTCAAGAGCACATCGACGGACAGCGGGCGAATGGGCTCGCCCGCGCGGAGCGTGTCGTAAGGCCAGCGGTAACGTTCAATCGGATCTTCGGCCGCAATCTCGAGGCCGCTCAAATCAAAGCGGATTTGGGCGTTGCGCGCCGCAGCCGTCTTGCCGTCGCTGAATCTTGCAAAGTATAAACTGGCAGAGTGTAAACTGGCAGAGTGCAAACTGGCAAAGTGTGAACCGGCAGAGTGTGAACCGGGAGAGTGTGAACTAGAAGGCATCGAGATCAAACACCTGGGCTAAGCCTTCGCCGCGTTTGGGACCGGCGGTTCGGCTTTGGAGAATGGCATTGAGATTGAGCGCTCCATCGAGCTTCAAGCGCGACAAGAAATAGCGGGCGGATCGGAATTGTGCAAATGTGGTCGCGAGGGTGGTGACAAGAATGATGGGCGCCACTATTACGAGTATCGGTAACAGGCCTGGTTCCACGGGCTCTGCACCGGGTTCTGCCGGAGTTGGCAAGAGACCAGCTGAATACGCCAGGAATCCGCCGATGGCGATGCCGCCGGCGAAGCCGAGCACGGCGAGCAGCCAATTCGAGAACAGCAGCCACATCAGACTTTTGCCCGACGCCTGCAGTTTAAATGTCGCGCCTTCGAAATGGGTGTGATTGGCAAAGTGGTTCATCTGGTTGGCGCGATACCAGGCGGTGATGAGCCCAATCGCGACGATAGTCAGAAAACCAATGGCGAAGAAGATGAGAACCTGCGCGCCAGAAGGCGGTAAACGCTTTTGCAACAGCTCGACCAGGCCGCCGTTGTATGCGTATGCGATAGCGGCCGCCGAGGCACCGACGTAAAGAGCCGCGCTCCCTGCCCAAGCAAAGAAATAGCGCTTGTAGAGCGGACCCGATGTGCCGGTGTAGGAAAATGGCCGGTCGCCAAAGCGCATGTTGTTGGTCATCAGTGCCTGCAGCTTGTTTGCGCGCCAGGGAAAGATCCAGAGCGCTGCTATAAAGCCGATAACGACAATGAGCCCGCCAACCTGCGGCCCAATGAGCCACGATACCGTTCCGGCAGCGAGCGCGACCAACCCGAAGGGTGCAACGAGCGTCCAGAAATAGGCCCAAGCATAGGCGGCAGGGCTGCCCTCAAGGCTGCCGCGAATACCGCGCCAGCGCGTGCGGCTCATGCGGAAGCGTTGCGCTCGGTAGATGGCATTGCCAACGAGCACGAAGAACGCGATGTAGACGGCCGCTTGGTAGGCTGCGATCGCAGTTTTGTTGCCGGGGAACGCATAGACGACGGCAAAGCCCGCGAGCAACACCGGAAGCAAGACCGCGCCAAAGATAATAAGAAATCCGAGAAACAATTCTTTGCCGGTGCCGGTGTATTCGAGGGGCTCGCCGTTGAGCCGTGTGAACGACCAGATGCGGCGGCGGACCTCGGTTTTTCCCCAGAACGAATAAATTCCCAGCGTCAGAATTTTGAGCAAGCCGTTGATGAGCCCGAGTCCAAACAGCCGGTCGCCCTTGGAATCGAACGTGATGTCGATTGCCTGCGCCGGGGTATGAGGGTGGGACTGGGAAGGGCCGGCATCTGAAAGCGCGTGCATGAGGTCTCCCCGAAGCGGAAAACGATTGAGTCTTTGCCATTGCCGCCCTGGGCCGTACTGAGCCGTCCTGGCGCGAACACTATGAAGCCCGGCCGTGAATAGATAACGAAAAATGCCGCTTAACCGCCCTACTCAGGCCCTTTGAGCGCCGAAGTCGGTTCATAAGGTCGATGCTGCGAAGTGCCCGCAATGGCACGGCATTATCGACCTGTGGCGGGCCTCTCGCGGGCCGCACCGGCAGGGCCCGGACGCAAGGCTGGCGTGGTTTTAAGACCTTCCTCGGATCGATCGTTAAGCACTTGTTGCCCAAGGGCAACGGTGTATCGGGGCTATGCCACTATCGGGCCACAAATGCCGCGCAACAGCAAGGGAACGGAAGGACGGAATGCGCACAAGCAGTTGTGAGACTTTGGCCGTGCCGCGCCGGGCCCTAAGAATTTAAGAGGAATACAATGGACGCGAAGACATTCGATAAATCGAAACTGCCAAGCCGCCATGTGACGGAAGGACCCTCGCGCGCGCCGCATCGCTCGTATTATTACGCGATGGGGCTGACGGAGGAAGAGATCCACCGCCCCTTCATTGGCGTGGCGTCGTGCTGGAACGAGGCGGCACCTTGCAACATTTCGCTGATGCGGCAGGCCCAATCGGCCAATGCCGGCGTCAAGGCAGCCGGTGGCACGCCGCGAGAATTTTGCACGATCACTGTTACTGACGGCATCGCCATGGGCCACCAGGGCATGAAGTCGAGCCTTGCGTCGCGCGAAGTGATCGCCGACTCGATCGAATTGACCATGCGCGGGCACAGCTACGACGCGCTCGTTGGCATCGCGGGTTGCGACAAGAGCTTGCCGGGCATGATGATGGCAATGCTGCGTTTAAATGTGCCGAGCGTGTTCATGTACGGCGGCTCAATTTTGCCCGGACGCTACAAGGGCCGGGACGTGACTATTCAAGACATGTTCGAAGGCGTCGGCATGCATTCGGCCGGCAAAATGTCGGACGCAGAATTGCACGAACTGGAATGTGTGGCGTGCCCATCGGCTGGATCGTGCGGCGGGCAGTTCACGGCCAATACGATGGCGTGCGTTTCCGAAGCGATCGGCTTGGCACTGCCCGGTTCGGCTGGTGCGCCGGCACCCTATGTGAGCCGTGACGAATACGCCCGCGCGAGCGGCGAAGCGGTGATGAAATTGATCGCTCTTGGCATTCGTCCGCGCGATATTTGCACGCGCAAAGCTTTTGAAAACGCGGCCGTCATTGTCGCGGCAACAGGTGGCTCGACCAACGGAGCTCTGCATTTGCCAGCCATGGCGCACGAATGCGGCATCGAATTCGATCTCTTCGATGTGGCTGAGATCTTCAAGAAAACACCCTACATTGCAGACTTGAAGCCCGGCGGCAAATACATCGCTAAAGACGTGTACGACATCGGCGGCGTTCAGCAGATTCTGAAAGCACTGATGGAAGGCGGCATCCTGCACGGCGACTGCATCACGGTTACGGGTAAGACGATGGCGGAGAATCTCGCCTCCGTAACTTTTAACAAAGACCAGAAGGTCGTCTACCCGGTTTCAAATCCAATTACGCCGACGGGCGGTGTGGTTGGTCTCAAAGGATCGCTCGCGCCGGACGGTGCGATCGTCAAAGTGGCCGGCATGAAAATCTTGCAGTTCCGCGGGCCCGCGATTTGTTTCGATTGCGAGGAAGATGCGTTCCACGCTGTCGAAACGCGCCAGTACAAAGACGGCGATGTTTTCGTCATTCGCTATGAAGGGCCCAAGGGCGGCCCAGGCATGCGCGAAATGCTATCGACCACAGCGGCGCTTTACGGCCAAGGCGCGGGCGACAAGGTGGCACTCATCACGGACGGGCGGTTTTCTGGCGCGACGCGCGGGTTCTGTGTGGGCCACGTGGGTCCGGAAGCGGCAGTCGGCGGGCCGATCGGGCTTGTACAAAACGGCGACATGATTGCGCTTGATGCTGAAGCGGGCAGCATCGAACTCGAAGTCGATGAGGCGGAATTAGAGCGCCGCAGGAAAAACTGGAAAGTGCCGCCCAATCCTTATCAGTCGGGCGCACTGAGAAAATTTGCGGATCAAGTTGGGCCGGCGCGCTACGGCGCGGTGACCCATGCTGGTGGAAAAGCGGAAGTAATCTGTTATGCGGACATCTAGTCTCAAGAGGCTTTTGATTGCAGGCTTGGCGTGTTCGTTGCTCCCGGTAGCGACAGCGGCTGGCGGCGGGATAACTTTCCGCTCGCCGGA
>JANOKW010000037.1:0-2462 GCA_031419475.1 Hyphomicrobium sp.
GCACCATCATCATTGATGATGAGAACGGATTTCTCGGGAGCTAATCTCAGCGCAGCGGACGTGCGCAATGTGAATTTCACGTCCGGAAAGTTTGTTGGGACCAAGTTGCGTGGCTCCAAGCTCGTCAATCTTGATTTCACCGAGGTCGACTTTTCTGACGCTGACTTCACGGGCGCCGATATATCTGGTTCGAATTTTAAGTATTCCAATTTGGTCGGCGCCAAAGGGTTGGAAAGTCTTGTCGGGCTACAAACAGCCAAGAACTTCGACAAGGCCGTACGTTGAAAACTTCCCATTTGTCTAAATCTTTGGCCGAGTGTTCATGCTTCACGTCCTCGTAGGCGAGATGCAAATGGAGTGCAGCGTCCTAGAGTGTTCGCATCCGGCCAAGGCCCCGGGGTAGTGTGTCCACGGTGTAAGCTTCGCACAAGAAGCCTTTGACCGCAGTTCCATCCGCAAGCATTAGATTTCCGATTCCAAGCGGCGGCGGAATGAGTGCCACGAACGACCCGAAGAGCAGAAAACATTACTCCATATGGAGGTTGGAGGTCCTGGCTCGCTACAGCCGCTGCACTGTAAGCCGCGCGAAGACGTGAACAGTTTGGTAGCCTGGCTCCATCGACATCGCCGTCTAAACCTCGGTCCGCAGAAAACTCCAAAGCGCGCTTCGGGCCATGAGCTGCAAAAGATCTCGGGCGCTTGATCTAACCGATCCGGGTTCTTCTCGTAAGGTGCCGCTGCACTTGGCGCAATGTTTCGCGCCGAATTGGAGTGTTAACCCGTCGCGGGCAGTATCTGCGCAACTACCTTGGATCGGAAACTTGACTTGCCCGCTTATCGGCTCGCAACGCCTTGAAAGACGCGTGGCGTAGAAGCCCGTCGCCCGTCCAGGCACGATACTCAACTTGGGCCACGATGATCGGTTTCACCCACACCACGCCTCTCGCTTGTGCTGCGCCGACCGGCAGAGCAAAGGCCGATGTTTGCTTGCGCAGCTCGTACAGCTGCTGCCACAAGTCGCCAGCTACGCGGCGATTAAAGCCCGTTCCGACCCGTCCGGCATAGACGAGCCGCTTACCGACGTAGAAACCAACCACAAGAGCGCCAACAGCGTCCTTGATGGCGCTGGACTCGAGATAGCCCGCGACCACGAACTCGTCGGTCTGGATGCACTTCACCTTGAGCCAATCGACGCCACGTCCAGACCGGTAGGGCTTATCCAGGCGTTTCGAAATGATGCCCTCAAGGCCCAGCTTGCACGCTTCGGCAAACATGGTGGCACCGTTGCCCTGCACATGTTCGCTATACCGCACATGGCTGTTCTTGCGCCGTGGCAGCAACCTCTTCAGCAGTGTTTTACGATCCGCTAGCGGCAGAGCGCGCGTATCGGTGTCGTCGAGGTAGAGCAAATCGAAGGCGAAATACACCATGCGAGCCGAGCGCCTAGCTTTCAGGTCGCTAACCAAATCGACAAAACTCAATGCGCCGCGTTCGTCTTCGACCACCACCTCACCATCGACGATGGCCGAAGTAACCTTAAGCGCCCCAAGCGCTTGCGCCAGCCCGCTAAACTTCGCCGTCCAGTCGAGACCGCTGCGGGTCAGCAGCAGCACTTTTCCAATGTCGATGCGGGCTTGCAACCGGTAGCCGTCAAATTTAATCTCGTGCGCCCACTGCGCGCTGCCGGGTGGCACGGCCGCAAGAGTTGCCAAGCAAGGTTCTATGAACGCCGGCATCACTGCGCGCTTGGTTCCCGCCTTGTTCATCGCGCTCTGCCGACGAGTTTCTTGATTGCTGCGCTCAGCGGCCGCCCGGCCGTCCGGTAGTCTTGCCAAGCGCTCGTCTTTGCGAGCAACGTCGGCACCGAATGCACGGTGAAGCGTGTGGGATCGAGGCCGCTGCGTACCTGCGACCAGGTGAGGGGCATAGACACCGTCGCTCCCGGCCGCGCACGCGGGGAAAGCGGTGCGACCGCCGTGGCGATGCGATCATTGCGCAGGTAGTCGAGAAAGATTCGGCCGGTCCTCAGCTTCTTGGTCATTTTGGTGAGATATACGGCGGCTATTAATGATAAGCTTTACAACTATTAATCAGCGCCACCCCGAGGCCCGGATGCTATGTTGCTTGTTAGGAATGCCGTTGATCAAGCAACGGCGGGGGCAAGAGGTGCCGTGTGATGTTACAAACTCTTTTTGACGGCCCCGTTTTCGGCGCTCTGGGCAACGCACTCCTTATGGTCGCGATTGTGATTTACTGGTTTATGTCTTTTGATCGGCAAGCCCAGCGTCGCCAGCAAAAACTTAAGGACGAGTCTCGCGAGCGATTGCGTACGCTGGGCACTTGACGGGAACGTCCGGATTTTCATGAACTAAACTTCCGCAAATAAGCTTTCGTCGCTACCCATTCTGCAGATTTTCCGGATCCGGCCAGCGAGCCATCACTGGCGGCCATCTCGGCCGAGA